>JAICRS010000216.1 GCA_025966335.1 Nocardioidaceae bacterium | reverse complement strand
GTGGCCGGGCTGCTCCAGGACGTCGAGTCCGGGGTGTCGTTCGCGGGCAAGACGGTGGTGATCACCGTGACCGGGCACGGACTCAAGGACATCGACACCGCGTTGTCGACCTTCACCGACCTCGTCGACACCGTCATCGACGCCGACGTGGCAGCCGCTGCCGACGCCGCGGGCCTGCGCTGAGCATGCCCACCTTCGTCACCGGACGGGTGGAGGTCTCCGTCCCGGCCACCAGCGCCAACCTCGGTCCCGGCTACGACTCCCTGGGCCTCGCGCTGGACTTCCGGGACACCGTGACCGCGCAGGTCGCCGGATCCGGGCTGACGATCACCGTCGAGGGCGAGGGCGCCGGGACGGTCGCGCTCGACGAGCGCCACCTGGTCCACCGCGCGATGACCAGCGCGTTCGAGGCGATGGGCTGCCCCGTCCCGGCCGTCCGGGTGCACTGCGAGAACCGGATCCCGCACGGCCGTGGCCTCGGGTCGTCGTCGGCCGCGATCGTCGCCGGCATCTGCGCCGCGCGCGGACTCGTCGCCGGCGGCTCGCTGCTGATGGACGACGACGCCGTCTTCGACCTCGCGGCCCGGCTCGAGGGTCATCCGGACAACGTCGCGCCTGCGTTCTACGGCGGGTTCACCATCGCGGCCACGAGCGACGGCCGGTCCCGTGCGGCCACCGTCTCGGTCGACCCTCGGGTGCAGGTCGTCGTGTTCGTGCCGCGCGAGCCGGTGGAGACCAAGCTCGCTCGCCGGCTGCTGCCCGCGGTGGTCCCGCACGCGGATGCCGCAGCCAATGCCGGATGCGCGGCGCTGCTCGTGGCGGCGCTGAGCCGGCAGCCCGAGCTGCTGCTCGCCGCGACCGAGGACCGCCTGCACCAGGACTACCGCGAGCCGGCGATGCCGCCGACGCTGGCCCTGGTCCGCGCGCTGCGGGCGGACGGGGTGCCCGCCGTGGTCTCCGGCGCCGGGCCGACCGTCCTTGCGTTCGTGGACGCGGCGAACCAGTCGGCCGTGCAGCAGTGGGTGCCGGACGGCTGGGCGGTGATGGCGCTGTCCATCGACCGCAGGGGCGTCCAGGTCGACCTCGGCGAGTGACCCCGGGCGACGTACCCCAGGAATTTCTGCGCTCGCCGCACCGTTGTGACCCAAACCGCATCCAAGCGGCGGCGTGGTGCTAGGCTGAAACCGCGCCAGTGATCGAGCCATCACGCTCATCTTGAGATTGGTGCACATCCTTCCTGCAACTCTCCGTCCGGTTGTACGACGGCCCCTGCGGTCCTCGACGCCCCCGGATCCAGGGCAGGAAAGTAACCACACTGAAACAGGCCCCCGGCAAAGTCCCGGGCAGGCCTAGAACGTGGGAAGGACCTCACGTGACGGAAACAACCGAAGCCACCCCTGCGAAGAAGCGCCCCGGCGGACTCAGCGGCATGCTGCTCCCCGAGCTGAAGCAGATGGCGAGCGGCCTCGGCATCAAGGGTGTCGGCGGCATGCGCAAGAGCCAGCTGGTCGACGCGATCAAGGCAGCCCAGTCCGGCGGTTCAGTCGGCGAGTCGAGCGGCCGGGCCAGCAAGCAGTCCGGCAGGCAGACCGCCCCGCAGCCGAGCGCGCAGAGCGACGCTCCGGCCTCCGCCGACACGGCCGGGCCGGCCGAGCGGGCGCCCAGCGAGCGTCGCAGCGAGCCCCGCACCGAAACGCGTCAAGAGCCGTCCCGGGAGGACAGGCCCCGTGAGGACAAGCCACGCGGGGAAAGGGTCCGCGAGGACCGGTCCGGCGACGACCGCGGCCAGGGCAGCGATGACCGCGGCGACGGCGGCCGGGACCGGCACGAGTCCGGCGGCGACCGGAGCCACGGCGACCGCACCCGGAGCCGCAGCGACCGGAGCGACCGGAGCGACCGGAACGACCGCAGCGACCGCTCCGACAGCCAGGACGACCGGGACCAGGGCAGCCGCACCCAGGGCCGCGAGGACAACCGCGACGGTCGCGGTGACAACCGGGGCGATGGCCGCCCCGACAACCGCGGCGACAACCGCGACAACCGCAGCGACGGCCGTTCCGACAACCGCAGCCAGGGTGCGGGCCAGGGCTCGAGCCAGGGCGCCGGAAACCGCAGCAGCTACCGCGACGACGACGAGGCGGGCGGCCGGCGCAACCGTCGCCGCCGTGGCCGGGACCGCGACCGGACCAGCGGCGGCGGACGTGACCGCGACCGCGGGCCGCGTCGCGACGAGCCGGACACCCAGATCCGTGAGGACGACGTGCTCGTCCCGGCGGCAGGCATCCTGGACGTGCTCGACAACTACGCGTTCGTGCGGACCAGCGGCTACCTGCCCGGACCGAACGACGTCTACGTGTCGCTGTCGATGGTGCGCAAGTACGGCCTGCGCAAGGGTGACGCGATCACCGGCATGGTCCGTCAGTCCGACGGCAGCGACCGCAAGGAGAAGTTCAACCCGCTGGTCCGGCTCGACAGCATCAACGGTGCCGACGTCGAGGCGGCCAGGGGCCGGGTCGAGTTCTCCAAGCTGACCCCGCTCTACGCCTCCGACCGGCTCCGTCTCGAGACCGAGGCGAACATCCTGATCACCCGGGTGATCGACATCGTCGCCCCGATCGGCAAGGGCCAGCGCGGCCTGATCGTCTCGCCGCCGAAGGCCGGCAAGACGATGGTGCTGCAGGCGATCGCCAACGCAATCACCACCAACAACCCGGAGACCCACCTGATGGTCGTGCTCGTCGACGAGCGCCCGGAAGAGGTCACCGACATGCAGCGCACGGTGAAGGGTGAGGTCATCGCCTCGACCTTCGACCGTCCCGCCGACGACCACACCACGGTCGCCGAGCTGGCCATCGAGCGTGCCAAGCGCCTCGTCGAGCTCGGCCACGACGTGGTCGTGCTGCTCGACTCGATCACCCGCCTCGGCCGGGCCTACAACCTCGCCGCTCCGGCGAGCGGCCGGATCCTGTCCGGCGGCGTGGACTCGTCGGCGTTGTACCCGCCGAAGCGGTTCTTCGGTGCCGCCCGCAACATCGAGGACGGCGGCTCGCTGACCATCCTCGCCACGGCGCTGATCGAGACCGGCTCGAAGATGGACGAGGTGATCTTCGAGGAGTTCAAGGGCACCGGGAACATGGAGCTGCGGCTGCGCCGCGAGTTCGCCGACAAGCGGATCTTCCCGGCCATCGACGTGGTCGCCTCCGGCACCCGTCGCGAGGAGCTCCTGATGAGCAAGGAGGAGATCTCCATCGTCTGGAAGCTCCGCCGGGTGCTCTCCGGTCTCGACGGACAGCAGGCGCTCGAGCTCCTGCTGGAGCGGTTGAAGAAGTCGCAGAGCAACGTCGAGTTCCTGATGCAGGTGCAGAAGACCATGCCAACCACGGGCAACGGGCGCGACTCCGACTGAGTCGCGCCGGACCGCGCACGGCCGGTGAGGGGTGGGTCCGACAGGGCCCACCCCTCCTGTTTGCACATGTGACGAGATGTCACTAGTTATCCTCATCTGGAAGCCCGCTCGCCGGGCACTCGGGCACCATTCAGCACAGGGGGAGACCCATGGCCAAGATCGTCGTGGCCGACGACGATGCCGACATTCGTGAGCTCGTGGCATTCAAGCTCCAGCAGACCGGTCACGAGGTCGTGGCCGTCGCGGACGGTGCCGCCGCGGTCGAGGCCTGCCAGGCCGAGGAGCCCGACCTCGTGGTTCTCGACGTGATGATGCCGGGGATGAGCGGGCTCGACGCCTGCCGGGCGCTGCGGCTCGACCCAGCCCTCGCCAAGGTGCCGGTGATCCTGCTGACGGCGCGCGCGCAGGAGGCCGATATCGAGCAGGGGTTCAACGCCGGCGCCGACGACTACGTGGTCAAGCCGTTCAGCCCGCGTGAGCTGGCGTCGCGGGTCGCCGCGGTGCTCCAGCGGAGCCGCTCGTGAAGGACCTGTTCTGGGTCCTGCTGCTCGTTTTCGGGGGTCTGGCGGCGTCCCTGGTCTGCCTGCTCGTCGTGGTCCGGGTCGCCGGAGAGCTGCGTCGTACCCATGTCGAGCACCGCCGGGACGCAGTACGCCGGCTGGTGCTCACCGCGCTGCTCGGTGAGGAGACCGAGGCCGAACGGGCCATCCGGGAGCTCCGGACCCGGACGGGTGCGGCCGGTGACCAGGTCGAGGAGCAGATCTTCGCGATGCTGCCGAAGGTCAAGGGCGACTCCCGTTCCGTCCTGGTCGAGGTGCTGCTCGGCCGTGGCGCGGCGGGTCGCGCGTATCGCCGCGCGAAGGCCCGGTCGCTGGTACGTCGCAGCCGCGGTGCCTACCAGCTCGGTGTGCTCGGTCGGCCCGACGCCGTGCCGACGCTGTTGGGACTGCTCGCCGACAAGCGGTTCCTGGTCCGCCGGGTCGCCGTGCGCGCGCTCGGCCAGATCGGTGAGGCCACCGCGGTCACCCCGCTGCTGGACGCGGTCACGGCGGACCCCACGCTGACCCGCGACGTGATGGCCGCCGTACGCCGGATCGGCAGCCCGGCCGCCGTCCCCCTGCGCACCGAGCTCGCCGAGGCACTCGGTGGCACGTCACAGACCCGGCGGGCGGCGCTGACCGCGACCGGGCTGGGTCTGCTCGGCGACGTACCGTCCACGCCGCTGCTGGTCCGCGCGCTGGCCGGGCCCGGGCATCCCGGTCTCCCCGCGGCCGCCGCGGAGGCGCTCGGTCTGATCGGTGCACCGGAGGCGGTCACCCCGCTCGTGAACGCTGTGCTGTCCGACGACCCGGACCTGCGTGTGGCGGCCGCCCGCGCCCTGGGGCGGATCAGTGATCCGGCTGCGGTCCCGGGCCTGGCCCACGCCCTCGACGGGGCCGGCCACGACTCCGACCGCGCCGTCGCCGCCGCCCTGTTGCGACTCGGCACCCGCGGGCTGGCCGCCCTCGAGGACCACTCGTCGCCGTACGCCGCCGAGGCGCTGGCGGTGCACTCCGTGCGGACGAGCGCCTGATGGACGTGCTGGGTGTGGTCACCGCGGTGATGCTGGCGGTCGGGTGGTTCTTCGTCGTCTACTCGCTGCTGATCAACTCGAGCTTCCTGGTCCTGACCTTCCTGGCGGTCGTGGACTTCCGCAGCTATCTGCGCCGGCTCGACTTAGCCGCCTACGACGAGACGTTCGGGGAGCCGCTCGCGCCGGGCGTGTCGATCCTGATGCCGGCCTACAACGAGTCGGCGGGCATCGTCGAGTCCGTCCGGGCGATGACCTCGATG
>JAICRS010000279.1 GCA_025966335.1 Nocardioidaceae bacterium | reverse complement strand
TTCTGGGCATGCGACTTGGTGTGCTGGACATCGGTTCCAACACAGGGCACCTGCTCGTCGTGGACGCGCACGGCGGCGCGGCGCCGCTGCCGGCGTACTCCTACAAGGAGCCGCTGCGCCTGGCCGAGCACCTCGACGAGGCCGGCGCGGTCACCGAGAACGGCATCGCGGCGCTGACCCGGTTCGTCGCCGAGGCCCTGCAGGCCGCCGAGGACAAGGGTTGTGAGGAGATCCTCGGCTTCGCGACGTCCGCCGTCCGCGACGCGACCAACACCGACCACGTGCTCGGCCGTGTGCGCGACGTGACCGGCGTGGACATCGGGGTGCTTCCCGGCGAGGACGAGGCCCGGCTCACCTTCCTGGCCGTGCGCCGCTGGTTCGGCTGGTCGTCGGGGCGGTTGGCCGTGTTCGACATCGGCGGCGGTTCGCTGGAGATCGCCACCGGCGCGGACGAGGCACCCGACATCGCGCGCTCCCTGCCGCTCGGGGCCGGCCGGGTGACCCGGGACCTGCTCCCCGACGAGCTTCCCGACGAGGCGACCGTCCGCACCGTCCGGAGGAAGATCCGCGCCGACATCGCCCGCGACGCCGGGTCGCTGTTGCGCGGCGGCCGGCCCGACCATGCCGTGGCCACGTCGAAGACGTTCCGGTCGCTCGCACGCGTCTGCGGTTCGGCGCCGTCCGGCGACGGCCTGCTGGTACGGCGGGTGCTGCCGGCCGACCAGCTCGCGAAGAGCATCCCGACCCTGGCCGGGATGAGCACCGCCGAGAAGAACGAGCTGCCCGGGGTCTCCGCGAGCCGGGCCCACCAGCTGCTCGCCGGAGCGCTCGTGGCCGACGCGGTGATGGACCTGTTCGCACTTCCCGAGCTGGAGATCTGCCCGTGGGCGCTGCGTGAGGGGATCATCCTCGAACGCCTGGACCAGATCAGTATCCTCGGCTCATAGTCTGACGGGGTGAGCGACGTGGCGTCCGAGGTGCAGTCCGGTGCGAGCGCTGCCGAGCCCGTGATCGGGCTGTCCACCGCATCCGTCTACCCGGAGTCCACCGCGAACGGGTTCGAGCTGGCCACCCGGCTCGGCTACGACGCCGTCGAGGTGATGGTCGGCATCGACCCGATCAGCCAGGAGATCGACGCGGTCCGGCACCTGTCCGAGCATCACGAGATCCCGGTCTGCGCGGTGCACGCGCCGTGCCTGCTGATCACCCAGCGGGTCTGGGGCACCGAGCCGTGGGGCAAGCTCGAGAAGAGTGCGGAGATGGCGGTCGCGGTCGGAGCCGACGTGGTCGTCGTACACCCGCCCTTCCGGTGGCAGCGCGACTACGCCCGCGGGTTCGTCGAAGGCATCTCCGACCTCGAGCGGCGCACCGGGGTGGCGTTCGCGGTGGAGAACATGTACCCGTGGCGGGCGTCGCGCCGGGAGATGCAGGTCTACGTCCCGGGCTGGAACCCCGCCGAGCACGACTACGCCAACGCGACCATCGACCTGTCGCACTCGGCGACCTCGATGTCGGACCCGGTCGAGATGGCCCGCGCCCTCGGCAGCCGGCTGCGGCACATCCACATGACCGACGGGACCGGCTCGGCCAAGGACGAGCACCTGGTGCCCGGCCGCGGCAACCAGCCCTGCGCGGAGCTGCTCGAGCACCTGGCCGGCACCGGCTTCAGCGGCCACATCGTGGTAGAGATCAACACCCGCCGTTCGGGGTCGCGGCACGCCCGCGAGCTCGACCTGATCGAGTCGCTCGCGTTCACCCGGCTCAACTTCGCGGTGGCGGCGCAGCAGCAGGGCTGACCCCGCCGAATATCGTTGCCATCCCGGTGCCGGAACGCCACAGTGAGGATGTGAACCGACAGCCGGTCGTCGAGGTCCGCAACCTCGTCGTCGACCGTGGCAGCACCCGCGCCGTCGACGACGTCAGCTTCTCGGTGCCCACCGGCACCGTGATGGGCCTTCTCGGCCCCTCCGGATGCGGGAAGAGCTCGCTGATGCGCGCCGTGGTCGGGGTCCAGATCGTCGCCGGCGGCTCCGTGACGGTGCTCGGACAGCCCGCCGGGAGCGCACCGCTGCGGGACCGGATCGGCTACGTCACCCAGGCCCCGAGCGTGTACGACGACCTCACCGTCTCGGAGAACCTCACGTTCTTCGGGCGCGTGCTCGGCGTGGGTCCCGACGAGGTGGACCGCTGCATCGAGGCGGTGGACCTGACCAGGCACCGGGACAAGGTCGTGAACAACCTCTCCGGCGGTGAACGGTCCCGCGCCTCGCTGGCCGTCGCCCTGCTCGGCGAGCCGGAGCTGCTGGTGCTCGATGAGCCGACCGTCGGGCTCGACCCGGTGCTGCGTCGCGACCTGTGGGCGCTGTTCCACCGGCTCGCCGCGGGCGGTGCCGCGGTGTTCGTGTCCAGCCACGTCATGGACGAGGCCGAGCGCTGCGACCGCCTCCTGCTGATGCGCGAGGGCCGGATCCTCGCCGACGAGGCACCGTCCGAGCTGCTGACCCGCACCGGCGCCGGCGCCATCGAGGACGCGTTCCTGCGCCTGGTCGAGGGGGAGGGCGTGCGATGACGCCGCGGATCCTGGGCGCCGTCGCCGCGCGGGTGCTGAACCAGCTCCGGCACGACCACCGCACGCTCGGCATGCTGCTGGTGCTGCCGATGCTGCTGATGACGCTGCTGTGGTGGATGTTCGAGGACTCCGGTCCGATCTTCGACCGGTTCGGGCCGGCCCTGCTGGCGCTGTTCCCGTTCATCATCATGTTCCTGGTGACCTCGGTGACCACGCTGCGAGAACGCTCCTCCGGCACCCTGGAACGGCTGCTCGCGATGCCCACCGGGAAGGTCGACTTCCTCGGCGGCTACGCGGTCGCCTTCGGGATGGTCGCCGCCGTGCAGTCCGTGCTCGCCGTTGCCCTGTGCGTGTGGGTGCTCGACCTCGACCTGGCCGGCCCGGCCTGGATGCTGACCGTGGTCGCCGTCGTCGACGCGATGCTCGGCACCGCCCTCGGGCTGTTCGTGTCGGCGTTCGCGCGCACGGAGTTCCAGGCGGTCCAGTTCATGCCGGCCCTGGTGATCCCCCAGATCCTGCTCTGCGGACTGTTCGTGCCACGAGAACAGCTGCCTCGCGTGCTCGAGTGGGTGTCCGACGTACTCCCGCTTTCCTACGCCGTGGACGCGATGAGCTCGGTCGCGGCGTCCACCTCCGACGCGTTCGCCGGGGTGGAGCCGGAGGTGTGGACCGACCTGCTCATCATCGGTGCCTTCGTGGTCGGCAGCCTGGTGTTGGGCGCCGCCACCCTGCGCCGGCGCACCGCGTAACCTGGTGCAGTCGCGACTGGAACGGGGCAGGCCGGCCTGAGTTCGGGAGGACATGAGTGTTACGGCAGCCGCTGCTGTTGCTCGCGCGCAGCGAGAAGGTGAAGACCCTGGTCACCACCATGCCCGGAGCCCGGGGGCTCGTCGACCGCTACGTCCCCGGTGAGAGCACGGACTCCGCGGTGCG
>JAICRS010000143.1 GCA_025966335.1 Nocardioidaceae bacterium | reverse complement strand
GGCCGCGTTCCCGGCGATCGCCGACGGCTTCTGGCTCAACGTGAAGCTGTTCCTGCTCGCCGAGCCGCTGATCCTGGTCGTCGGGGTCCTGGTGGCCGTGCTGCGCACCACGACCGCGCCGGCGCTGTTCCCGCTGCGGGCCCTCGCCGTGGCCTACACCGACCTGTTCCGCGGCGTCCCCACGCTGCTCGTGGTGTTCCTGGTCTGCTTCGGCGTCCCTGCCCTCGGCCTGCGCGGGGTCACCAACGACCTGTTCTGGCTGGCGCTGGTCGCGCTCGTCCTCTCCTACGGGGCGTACGTCGCGGAGGTGTTCCGGGCCGGCATCGAGTCGATCCACCCCTCGCAGCTGGCGAGCGCGACCTCGTTGGGCCTCTCCCACGGCAGGACGATGCGGTTCGTCGTACTCCCGCAGGCCGTGCGCCGGGTCGTCCCGCCGCTGCTGAACGACTTCGTCTCCCTGCAGAAGGACACGGCGCTGGTCGCGTCGGTGGGGGTGATCGAGGCGCTGCGGGCGGCGCAGGTGTACTCCAGCTTCAACTTCAACTTCACCCCCTACCTGGTCGCCGCGGCGTTCTTCGTGGCGCTGACCATCCCGCTGGCCCGGTTCACCGACTGGCTCGGGCGCCGGGTCGCGCGCCGGGAACGGGCGGCTGCGCGGTGAGCGCGCTGATGCAGGTCACCGGGCTGCGCAAGGCGTACGGCGACAAGGTGGTCCTCCGCGACATCGACCTCGAGGTGGAACCCAACGACGTGGTCTGCCTGATCGGCTCCTCGGGCAGCGGCAAGTCCACCCTCCTGCGCTGCCTGAACCTCCTGGAGACGGTCGACGACGGTGCGATCCTCTTCGAGGGCAACGAGATCACCGACCCGCGGGTGGACGCCCGGGCGGTCCGTCGGCGGATGGGGATGGTGTTCCAGGCCTACAACCTGTTCCCGCACCTGACCGTCCTGGAGAACGTCACGCTCGCGCCGCGGCAGGTGCACGGGGTCGGCCGCCGTCCCGCAGAGGCCGCCGCGCACGAGCTGCTCGCGCGGTTCGGGCTCGCTGAGAAGGCGTCGGCGCACCCCGACCAGCTCTCGGGTGGCCAGCAGCAACGGGCCGCGATCGTGCGTGCGCTGGCTACCGGACCGTCCCTGCTGCTGCTCGACGAGGTCACCTCGGCGCTCGACCCGGAGCTGGTCGGCGAGGTGCTCGACATCATCCGCGACCTGGCGGCGGCGGGCACCACGATGGTGCTGGCCACGCATGAGATGGCGTTCGCCCGCGACGTGGCCACCAAGGTCTGCTTCCTCGACGACGGCGCGATCCTGGAGCAGGGACCACCGTCGGAGATCTTCGCGGCCCCGGTGCACGAGCGGACCCGGCAGTTCCTCCGACGGGTGCTGCCGACCTCTTGACACAGATACCCCCCAGGGGTATATCTGTTGTCCATGGACCACACCACACACGCGCAGTCACACCCCGTGCACGACCACGGCCACCGGGTCAACGACTCCTCCTGGCGCACGGCGATCTCCGCCACCGTGCACTGTCTCACCGGCTGTGCGATCGGCGAGGTGCTCGGCATGGTGCTGGCCACCTGGTGGGGCTGGTCCACCGTGCCGAGCGTCGCGCTCGCCGTCGGGCTGGCGTTCTTCTTCGGCTACCTGCTCACCATCACCTCGGTTCGCCGCGCCGGGCTGGAGTGGGCCGCGGCGATCAAGGTCGCGCTGGCCGCGGACACCGTCTCGATCCTGGTGATGGAGGTCGTCGACAACGCCGTGATGGTGACCGTCCCCGGCGCGATGAACGAGGGGCTCGCGAACTGGGTCTTCTGGGCCGCGCTCGCGTTCTCGCTGGCCGTGGCGTTCGTGGTCACGGTGCCGGTGAACCGGGCGATGATCGCGCGCGGCAAGGGACACGCGGTGGTCCACGAGTACCATCACTGAACGTGCGTGACCTCGGACCGATCTGATCGTTGGTGATCGCATGACCCGGACAGCCGCCTTGATCGGCACCGTCCTGCTGGGGCTGACAGGCGGCTGTTCGGCGTCATCGGCGGACCGAGCGGCCGCCTCCGGCGCGGACGGTCGATCCGCCACGTCCGCGATGCCCGACGAGATCGGACCCGAGCACAACCCCACCGACATCGCCTACGTCGACGCGATGACCTCCCAGCACCAGCAGGCGCTGGACATGGTGACGATGGTGACCCGCAAGGACGTGTCCGCCGCGGTGGCCGAGGAGGCGGCGGCGATCGACGAGGCCAGGAGCGACGAGCTCGCCGCGTTCGGCAGGCTGGCGCGGGCCTGGGACCTGCCTCCGCACCCGCCGGAGTTCCACGGCAACCCCGGCGAGCTCACCGTCCAGCAGCTCTCGGACCTCTACGCGCTCGAGGGTGAGGCCTTCGAGGAGCGCTGGACCGAGCTGATGATCGACAACCACCTGGGTGCGGTGGCGATGTCGAGGGCGGAGCTGGCCGACGGGCTGAACCTGGCGGCGCGTGAGCTCGCCCGCGCCCTCATCGAGGTCCAGGAGGACACAGCCGAAAGGCTCCAGGCGCTGGGCCGGTGACAGCACTGGTGTCACAATCCTCCGCATGACTCGCTACGCCTTGAACCAGGGGACCGGTCCGCTCCAGGGCGTCCGCGTCGTCGAGCTGGCCGGGATCGGCCCCGGACCGCACGCCGCGATGCTGCTTGCCGACCTCGGCGCTGACGTGATCCGGGTCGAACGGCCCGGCGGCGCGGCCAGCCCGGGTTCCCGGGAGACCGACCTGCTGACGCGTGGGCGACCGAGCGTCGCGATGAACCTGAAGGACCCGGCCGCGGTCACGACCGTGCTGGACCTGGTCGCGTCGGCGGACGTCTTCATCGAGGGAATGCGGCCGGGCGCCGCGGAACGGCTCGGCCTCGGCCCCGACGAGTGCCTGGAGCGGAACCCGCGGCTGGTGTACGGGCGGATGACCGGCTGGGGCCAGGACGGACCGCTGGCCCGGACCGCGGGTCACGACCTGAACTACATCGGGCTGTCCGGTGCGCTGCACGGCCTGGGCCAGGAGCCGGGTCGGCCGCAGTTCCCCTCGAACCTGCTCGGCGACTTCGGGGGCGGGTCGGTCTACCTCGTGGTCGGCATCCTCGCTGCGCTTCTCGAGGCCCGGACCAGCGGGACGGGGCAGGTCGTCGACGCGGCGATCGTCGACGGCACGGCACACCTGAACGCGATGTTCGCGAGCATGCTGGCCGGCGGCAACGCCCGCGAGGAACGTGCGGTGAACCTGCTCGACGGCGGCGTCCCGTTCTACGACGTGTACGAGACCGCGGACGGCCGGCACATGGCCGTCGGCCCGCTGGAGCCCCAGTTCTACGCCGCCCTGCTCGACGGACTGGGCCTGGCCGAGGTGGTCCCCGACCGCTACGACGTCGCCCAGCACGACCAGCTGAGGTCCCTGCTGGCCGCTCGGTTCAAGGAGAGGACCCAGGCCGAGTGGACCGCCGCTTTCGAGGGCACCGACGCCTGCTGCACGCCGATCCTGCCGCTGACCGAGGCCGCCGAGCACCCCCATCTCGCAGCCCGGGAGACCTACGTCGACCGCGACGGGATCCTCCAGCCGGCGCCCGCACCGCGGTTCTCCCGCACCCGGGCCACCCTGACGACGGGGCCGAGCGTTCCGGGCGGCGGGTCGGTGGAGGCGCTCGAGGCGTGGGGCATCGACGACGTCTCCGCCCTCGTCGAGTCCGGTGCGGTGGTCCAGGCCTGACCGGTCAACGGGTACGGCGGGCGACGGTCTCGCGCTTGGTCTGGTCCACCGCGCTCTCGTAGGCGGTGACCAGCGCGGCGATCGTGACCGGTTTGAACTTCTCCACGACCTGGCGCAGCTCCTCGGGTGAGGCCCCGGTCTCCTTGTAGGCCGGCCACACCTGGGTCCGGAACAGCTCGGTCAGCTCGTCGGCGATCTCCCGCCCGTGCTTGGTGAAGATGTCCTGCGCGGCCAGCGCCGCCTCGAACGGCATGCCCAGGTCGAGCAGGGCCACCCCGACCGACAGGTGTGCCACGGCAACCTCGTACTTGCCCTGCTTGGTCGGGAACACGATGCCCAGTGCGTTCAACGTGTCCAGGTCGTCCTCGGACAACGGTCGCCCCGCCCGTCGTACCAGCTCCTTGCGGGACAGCGTCTCGGGCAGCTCGGCCATCCACGGCGCCAGCAGGCTGCGGTGCAGCGCGATCGTCTCCGGTGAGGCGCCGGCCGGGATCCGCCGCATGTAGCCCTCGATCGCCGACAGCGTGAAGCCGTGCGCCTGCAGCTCGCGGACCAGCTCCAGGCGGACCAGGTGCTCGGTGGCGTAGTAGCCGGAGCGGCCGCGCCGGATCGGCGGAGGCACCAGCCCCCGGGTGGTGTAGAAGCGGACGTTGCGGACGCTCATTCCCACCCTTTTGGTGAGCTCGTCGAGCGTCATCAGCTCGTGCACGGCGTCGGCGCGGTCAGCCATCTGGGGCGAGTCCTCACGGTGGTAGCGACGGAGATCACTGCGGAGTCGGTTGACGACGCTAACAGTATGAGTGTCACAATCGGGGTAGTTCCCCGACCCCTGCCGGACATGCGCCGGGTCGCCTCGATCACCGCCGAGAGTTTGGACGTCGCAATGGCTGAAGTGCCGCAAGCATTCGTGTACGACGCGATCCGCACGCCCCGGGGCAGGGGCAAGAAGAACGGAACGCTGCACGAGGTGAAGCCGGTCGACCTGGTGGTCGGGCTCCTCGACGAGATCAAGCAGCGCAACCCCGGCCTGGACCCGAACCGGATCGACGACGTGGTGCTCGGCGTGGTCACCCCGATCGGCGACCAGGGCGGTGACATCGCCAAGACCGCGGTGCTCAAGGCCGGCTACCCCGAGACCGTCGCGGGCGTCCAGCTCAACCGGTTCTGCGCCTCCGGGCTCGAAGCGGTGAACCAGGCCGCCGCGCGGGTCCGCTCCGGCTTCGAGGACTTGGTCCTCGCCGGCGGCGTCGAGTCGATGTCGCGGGTGCCGATGGGCTCCGACGGCGGCGCCTGGGCGATGGACCCGGCCACCGCCTTCGACACCTCCTTCGTGCCGCAGGGCATCGGCGCCGACCTGATCGCCACCGTCGAGGGCTGGAACCGTGAGGACGTCGACACCTACGCCGCCGAGTCGCAGGCCCGTGCCGCCAAGGCGCAGGCCAACGGCTACTTCGACAGCTCGGTGATCCCGGTCCGCGACCTCAACGGGGTCACCGTCCTGGAGAAGGACGAGTTCATCCGGCCGGGCACGACCGTCGAGTCGCTGACGGCGCTGCCGCCGTCGTTCGCCGCGATCGGCGACCAGGGCGGCTTCGACTCGGTCGCGCTGGAGAAGTACCACTGGGTCGAGCAGATCAACCACGTCCACCACGCCGGCAACTCCTCGGGCATCGTCGACGGCGCCGCCCTGGTGGCGATCGGCTCCGAGCAGGTCGGGCAGGACCTCGGCCTCACCCCGCGCGCCCGGATCCTGGCCACCGCTGTGTCCGGCGCCGACCCGACGATCATGCTGACCGGGCCGGCGCCCGCCTCGCGCAAGGCGCTGGCCAAGGCCGGACTTACCGCGGAGGACATCGACCTCTACGAGATGAACGAGGCGTTCGCCGCGGTCGCGATGCGGTTCATGAAGGATCTCGACCTGCCGCACGAGAAGGTCAACGTCAACGGTGGCGCGATCGCGATGGGCCACCCGCTCGGCGCCACCGGCGCGATGATCCTCGGCACCCTCGTCGACGAGCTCGAGCGGCGCGACCTGCGCTACGGCCTTGCCACGCTGTGCGTCGGCGGCGGCATGGGCATCGCCACCATCGTCGAGCGCATCTGATCCGGCCGGACCGACAAAGGACTGACGACACATGACTGAGACCAACCCGACCGGGACGTCCACCGTGGCCGCCGACGGCGCAAAGAGCGCCGTCCGCTACGAGCGCGACAGCGACGGCATCGTCGTGCTCACCCTGGACGACCCCACCGCCAGCGCGAACACCATGAACGACCTCTACCGGGAGTCGATGGCCGCCGCGGTCGACCGGCTGGAGGCCGAGAAGGACCACGTCACCGGCGTCGTGGTGGCCTCGGCGAAGAAGACGTTCTTCGCCGGTGGCAACCTCCAGAAGATGGTGCAGGCGCGCCCCGAGGACGCCGCCGAGGTCTTCACGATGGTCGAGGCGATGAAGGCGGACCTCCGCCGACTGGAGACCTTCGGCAAGCCGGTGGCCGCCGCGATCAACGGTGCCGCCCTCGGCGGTGGCCTGGAGATCGCGCTCGCCTGTCACCACCGGATCGTCGTGGACGACGACAAGGTCCAGCTCGGGCTGCCCGAGGTCACCCTCGGTCTGCTGCCCGGCGGCGGTGGTGTCACCCGCACCGTCCGGATGCTCGGCCTCCAGTCCGCGCTGCTCGACGTGCTCCTGCAGGGACCCCGGATGAAGCCGTCGCAGGCCAAGGAGAAGGGCCTGGTCGACGAGCTGGTCGCCGATCGCGACGACCTGTTGACCGCGGCAAAGGCATGGGTCCTGGAGAACAAGGACGACCCCGAGGCCGCCGTACAGCCGTGGGACCGACCCGGCTACCGGATGCCCGGCGGCACGCCGTCCAGCCCGAAGCTCGCCGCGTTCCTGCCGGCGTTCCCGGCGAACCTGCGCAAGCAGCTGAAGGGCGCGAACTACCCGGCGCCGCGCGCGATCATGTCCGTCGCGATCGAGGGCGCCCAGGTCGACTTCGAGACCGCGACCCGGATCGAGTCGCGCTACCTGACCAGCCTGGTCGTCGGGCAGAACTCCAAGAACATGATCCAGGCGTTCTTCTTCGACCTGCAGACGATCAACTCCGGCGCGCTCCGCCCCGAGGGTGTCCCGCAGTTCACCGCCACCAAGGTCGGCGTCCTCGGTGCCGGGATGATGGGCGCCGGCATCGCCTACTCCGCGGCCCGCTCCGGGATCGACGTGGTGCTCAAGGACGTCAGCCTCGAGGCGGCCGAGAAGGGCAAGAGCTACTCGACCAAGCTCCTCGACAAGGCGGTCGAACGCGGCAAGCTGACCGCGGAGAAGAAGGAACAGATCCTCGCCCGGATCATCCCGACCGCCGAGCCGGCCGACCTCAAGGGCTGCGACCTCGTCATCGAGGCCGTCTTCGAGGACCCGACGCTGAAGAACAAGGTGTTCGGCGAGATCCAGGACATGGTCAACGCCGACGCACTGCTCTGCTCGAACACCTCGACCCTGCCGATCACCGAGCTCGCCGAGGGCGTGAACCGGCCCGAGGACTTCATCGGGCTGCACTTCTTCTCGCCCGTGGACAAGATGCCGCTGGTCGAGATCATCAAGGGTGAGCGGACCTCGGAGGCGACGGTGGCCCGGGCGATCGACGTGGTCCAGCAGATCCGCAAGACGCCGATCGTGGTCAACGACAGCCGCGGCTTCTACACCAGCCGCGTCTACGGCACCCTGCTCACCGAGGCCGTGGCCCTGCTCGAGGAAGGCGTCGACCCGCAGACGATCGAGCGCGCCGGGACGATGGCCGGGTTCCCCGCCCCGCCGCTGGGCATGCTCGACGAGGTCTCGCTGACCCTGTCCCGGAGCATCCGCCGCGCAGCACAGGACGCGGCCGCGCGTGAGGGGCGCGAGCTGGCGGAGACGCCCGGCGCGGACACCATCGACCGGATGGTCGAGGAGTTCGGCCGCAAGGGCAAGGCGGCCGGCGCCGG
>JAICRS010000335.1 GCA_025966335.1 Nocardioidaceae bacterium | reverse complement strand
TCGCCCCCTACACCGGCTCGGCCATCGGCCAGCACTGGATGTACGACGGCAAGCACGTGCTGATCGTGTTCGACGACCTGACCAAGCAGGCCGAGGCCTACCGCGCCGTGTCGCTGCTGCTGCGTCGCCCGCCGGGCCGCGAGGCATACCCCGGAGACGTGTTCTACCTGCACAGCCGCCTGCTCGAGCGTTGCGCGAAGCTCTCCGACGAGCTCGGTGCCGGCTCGATGACCGGCCTGCCGATGGTGGAGACCAAGGCCAACGACGTCTCGGCCTACATCCCGACCAACGTCATCTCGATCACCGACGGACAGATCTTCCTGCAGTCCGACCTGTTCGCCGCCAACCAGCGCCCCGCCATCGACGTGGGCATCTCGGTGTCCCGGGTGGGCAGCGCCGCGATGACCAAGGCCGTCAAGAAGGTCACTGGCTCGCTCAAGGTCGACCTCGCGCAGTTCCGCGCGATGGAGGCGTTCGCGATGTTCGCCTCGGACCTCGACGCGGCCTCGCGTCAGCAGCTCGCCCGTGGTTCCCGGCTGATGGCGCTGCTGCGGCAGCCGCAGTACTCGCCGTACCCCGTGCCGGAGATGACCGCGTCGCTGTGGACCGGCACCACCGGTCGCCTGGACGCGGTCCCGGTCGAGGACGTGCTCCGCTTCGAGCGGGAGTTCCTCGACTACCTGCACCGCGAGCACTCGGGGATCCTGGACACCATCCGGGAGACAAAAGACTTCTCCGACGACACCGAGCAGTCCCTCGAGGGTGCCTACGAGTCGTTCCTCGACCAGTTCGAGACCTCCGAGGGCGGCTCGATCCGCGCCGGCAAGGAGGAGCACGAGGCTCTCGAGGACCAGGACGTCGAGCAGGAGCAGATCGTCAAGCAGAAGCGGGGCTGACCCATGGCCACATCAGTGCGTGAGCTGCGTGCACGGACCAAGTCCGTCACGTCGATGAAGAAGATCACGCGCGCCATGGAGCTCATCGCTGCGTCCCGCATCATCAAGGCGCAGCAACGGGCCCAGGCGGCCGCGCCGTACGCCCGCGAGCTCACCCGGGCGGTGTCCGCGGTGGCGACGTACTCCAACGTCGACCACCCGCTCACCACGGAACCGGAGGACCCGAAGCGGGCCGCGGTGCTGATCGTGACCAGCGACCGGGGCCTGGCCGGTGCCTACTCCTCGAGCGTCCTCAAGGAGGCCGAGCGCCTCGCCGAGAAGCTTCGGGAGGAGGGCAAGGAGGTCGACACCTACGTCACCGGCCGCAAGGGCGTGGGCTACTTCAGGTTCCGCCAGCGTCCGATCGTCCGCGAGTGGACCGGGTTCTCCGACCAGCCCACCTACGACGTGGCACGGGAGATCGGGGACACCTTGATCTCGGCGTTCTTGTCCGAGGAAGAGGTCGCCACGGAGGACACGGGCGCCGGCGTCGACGAGGTCCACGTGGTCTTCACGCGGTTCCGGTCGATGCTGGTGCAGGAGCCGACCGCCGTACGCCTGCTGCCGCTCGAGGTCGTCGAGGGCGGTGAGCGGGCCGCCGACGAGGAGGTCCTGCCGCTCTACGAGTTCGAGCCGAACGCCGCGGAGGTGCTCGACGGGCTGCTGCCGCGCTATGTGCAGAGCCGCGTCTACTTCGCGCTGCTGCAGGCCTCGGCCTCCGAGCTCGCCGCTCGCCAGCGGGCGATGAAGGCCGCCACGGACAACGCGGAAGAGCTCATCAGGAAGTACACCCGGCTGGCCAACCAGGCCCGCCAGGCCGGTATCACCCAAGAAATCAGCGAGATCGTCGGTGGCGTGAATGCGCTCGCCGATGCGACTGCCGGGAGTGAGTGAAAGAAATGACTGCCACCATTGAAGAATCTGGGACCCAGCAGGGTTCCGGCGGAGTGGGTCGCATCGCGCGTGTCATCGGCCCCGTCGTCGACATCGAGTTCCCCTCGGACTCCATGCCCGAGATGTACAACATGCTCAAGACCGAGCTCGAGCTGGGCGGCGAGGCGAAGACGCTGACCCTCGAGGTCTCCCAGCACATCGGTGACGGCATGGTCCGCGCCATCTCGATGCAGCCCACCGACGGCCTGGTCCGCGGCGCCCAGGTGAAGGACACCGGCGGCCCGATCACCGTGCCTGTCGGGAACGTCACGCTGGGACACGTGTTCAACACGCTCGGCGACTGCCTGAACCTCAAGGAGGGCGAGACCCTCGACGTCCAGGAGCGGTGGGGCATCCACCGCAAGGCACCGGCCTTCGACCAGCTCGAGTCCAAGACCGAGATGTTCGAGACCGGCATCAAGGTGATCGACCTGCTGACGCCGTACGTGCTCGGCGGCAAGATCGGCCTGTTCGGTGGTGCCGGTGTCGGCAATACCGTGCTGATCCAGGAGATG
>JAICRS010000052.1 GCA_025966335.1 Nocardioidaceae bacterium | reverse complement strand
TGTACTCCGCGTAGCGGTCAGTGTCGGCGGCGAGGATGCCGAGGTCGGCGTCGCAGAGCACCTGACCCGCGATGTCGTCGTCGTCGACCTGATGGGTCGTGGTCAGCCGGACGAGCCGAGCGACCTCCGTGGCGAGGTCGACGCTGATGCCCGCGCGGGCGAGCTCCTGCTCGGCCATGGCGGCGGAGCGCTCCTCGTTGTCGCCCCGTCTGTCGTACACGGCGTCGTGGAACCAGACGGCAAGGAGTACGGCGTCGCGGTCGACGCCGTCTGCATGGCCGGAGGTGAGGATCATGTCGATCCGCTCGAACACCTCCGCGAGGTGCTGGACGTTGTGGTAACCGCGACACGGCTCGCTGTAGGCGTCCAGCAGGCGGTCCCGGAGGCCGACGTGGCCCGCGACAGCATCGGGCCAGAAACTGCTCAGGTCGACCACGCTGTGAGTCTGGCACACACGATCGCGCTCGAGGTTGTGACTCCGTGCGCCACCGCCTGGCGCGCCGGCCGGCCGGTGCTCGCGGCCGAGGTCATGTGGACGGCTCCCGCGGAGTCAGCACGGAGCGACTGAACCTGGCGCGGGAGAAGTCAGCTCCCAGGTACTGACTCGCGCCATCCGGTCACGGTGACCGGTTGGAGTCAGTTCTTGGGGACTGGCTCGCGCCATCCGGTCACGGTGACCGGTTGGCGGTGGTGGCCAGCTGGTTCAGGGACGGCCCACCTGCCGGCGCAAAGATTCCACGTCTCAAGGGCAACTTTTCCCCGTTTCAACGGTGAAAAGGGCGCGTCTCAACGGGAGACCCGGGAATTCAGCACTGGGTGACTGAACCCTGCAGCGGCGGTCAGTCGTGCCCGGCTCCTCAGGGCGTGCCCGGCTCCTCAGGTCAGGCCCGGCTCCTCAGGGCGTGCCCAGCTCCTCGGGCAGGTCGCCGGTGTGCAGGACCACGAGCGACGTGACCGCCCGGGTCAGACAGACGTACAGCCGCCGCAGCCCGGTGACCCGGTCGGCCTCACCGGCGACGATCCCGGCAGGTTCAAGGAGCAGCACGTGGTCGAACTCGAGACCTTTCGCGAGGGAGGCGGGTACGACGTCGAGCTTGATGTCGAACTCCGAGTCCACGTTGCCCGGCTCCTCGCCGAGGACCGCGAACCCGATCCCGGCCGTCCCGAGGGCATCGGCGACCGGCTGGGTGAGAACGTCGGGGACGATCAGGCCCACCGACCCGATCTTCGTGGCCTCCACCCGTGCCGCCTCGACCGTGGCCGCGACGAGGTCCTCCACCCGCGTGACCAGGAGATCACCACGCGCGCGTCGTACGGACGTCGGCGGCTCCAGGTCCGGGGCGATGGTGGCGAGGAGTCGTGCGGCGTACTCGATCACCTCGCCCGGCACCCGGAAGCCCCGGGTCAGCTGCTCGATGTGGGCGTCGGCCTTGCCCAGGTGCAGCAGCGCGTCGTCCCAGGACCGGCTGCCCCATGGTGTCGTGGCCTGGGCCAGGTCGCCGAGGACCGTGGTCGAGCCGGTGGTGCAGCGCCGGCCGACCGCGCGAAGCATCATCTGGGAGAGGTCCTGGGCCTCGTCGGCGACGACGTGTCCGACGCTCGCCGTGCGCTCGACCAGGTCGGCGGCCTCGTCGATCAGCACCGCGTCGGCGAGCGACCATCGCACCGACGACGGCCCCTTCGGCTGCTTCGGCCACAGCAGCAGCGCCTGCTCCTCCGGGGTCAGCACACCGTCCGCCGCGGCCGCCAGGAACTCCGGGTCGCCGAGCAACCGCATCACCAGGCGGGCCGGGTCGACCGCGGGCCACAGCTGCTCGGCGTACTGCTTCACCGGGCGGCTGCGGGCCACCGCGTCCTGGACCCGGTCGTCGGGGGAGTCGCCGGCCAGCTCCATCTTCACCAGGATCGTGTGCGCCAGCCGCTGCGGCAGCATCGCCCGCGCCGCCCCGTAGCGGACGCCCCGGGCGCGCAGGGCCGCGACGATCTCCTCGGCCTCGTAGCCGGCCACCCGCCAACGCCGTGCGCCGCGCGGAACCACCAGCCCCTCGGAGGGGACGCTCACGTGCGACCACAGCGCCCGGTCGACCACCGTGGCCATCCGGGCATCGCCCTTCAGCGTGGCCACCTCGGCGGTGTCGGTGCCGCGGATCGCGTACTTCGCGTTCACGCGGGCCAGGGTCTTGCCGACCAGCTCCTCGATCGTGGTCTGCTCCGCCTCGATCTCGCCGAGCGCAGGGAGCACGTCACCGATGTAGCGCAGGAACGACGCGTTCGGCCCGACGACCAGCACCCCCTGGCGGGAGAGCTGGTCGCGGTGCGTGTAGAGCAGGTACGCCGCCCGGTGCAGCCCGACCGCGGTCTTCCCGGTGCCGGGAGCACCCTGCACACACACGGACTGGTCGAGCTCGGAACGCACGATCAGGTCCTGCTCCGGCTGGATCGTCGCGACGATGTCGCGCATCGGTCCGACACGCGGGCGCTCGATCTCCGCCTCCAGGATCCCGGAGTACGCCGCCTCGTCCACCTCGCCCGCCAGGAGCTCCTCGTCCTCGAACGCGGTCAGCTCGCCGTGCTGGAAGCCGAACCGCCGACGCAGCACCACACCCATCGGCTCGGGCTTGCTCGCCCGGTAGAACGCCCGGCTGATCCGCGCCCGCCAGTCGACCACCATCGGGTCACCGACCTCGTCGGTCACGTGGCGACGGCCGATGTAGAAGCGTTCGCCGCGCGCATCGACGTGCGCTTCGTCGTAGTCGAGCCGACCGAAGAACAAGGGGACGGTCGGGTCGTCCTCGAGTGCCTTCATCCGCCGGTAGATCGCCGACTCGAGGAACTGCTGGCTGATCCGGTCCCCGGCGGCGGAGCTGTCCAGGGAAGCGGTGCGCGCCCGCATCCGGGACAGCGCGGCCCGCGAGCCGGCGAGATGGGCGCGCTCGGAGGCGAGGTCGTCAGTGGGTGCGGAGTCGGAGTCGGTGTCGGAGTGGATGGACGTCGGCGTGGGACAAGGCACGCGTCACCTCCGCGGAAGCTGGTGTAGGAGCCGTGTGACGTTACCAGCCCGGTCAGGTGCGGTCATCCGGTTTTCGACAGGACGAGCCGGGTCGCCCGCGCGTAGGACCGCGGGTCCTCGGCGTAGGGCTCGAAGCAACGCCACGCCTGCATCGCCGCGTCCACCTCGCCCGGCCGGTCACCCTCCACGGCCACGAACGAGAACCCCTTCTCCTCGATCAACCGTCGGGTGACCCCCGCGCGCCAGTCGTAGAACCCGTGGGTGCCGTGCGAGGCCTCTCCCGGGCAGCCGATTCGGGTCCGGGGCCGGCGATCCCCGTTGCCGCCACCCACCGGCTCCGCGACACTGACTGGCATGAGGACGGCCGACACGATCCCGGGGCTGCTGGTCGCGGCGGCCGACCGGGACCCGTCCGGTGTCTGGCTCCGCACCGACGAGGGCACGCTGACCTTCGGCCGGGCAGTCGACCAGGTGGCCGGGCTCACCGAAACGCTGTCCGAGGCCGGGGTGGGTCGCGGTGACCTGGTCGTGCTCACGGCGAGGACCACGCCGCCGTACCTGCTGTCCTGGCTGGCGCTGGCGGCTCTCGGCGCGGTCTCGGTGCCGACAGACCCGGCCGGTACGACGGACGAGCTCGCGGGGCTGGTCGGTCAGGTACGGCCGCGGCTCGTGCTCACCGACCGGGCGTTGTGGCCACACGTGGAGGCGGCGGTACGAGGAGTGCCAGGGGTAGCGGTGGCCGACGTGGACCGGTTCGTCACCGACTGGAACGCGGAGGCGGGCCAAGAAGACCGGCGGCTTCGAGTCGACGTCGCCCCCGAGGACCTAGCGGTGCTGATCCCCACCTCGGGCACCACCGGACGGTCCAAGCTGGTGATGCAGACGCACCGGGCCTACGCGATGGCGGGCGAGGGGTTCCCTTACTGGATGGGCCTCACCGGCGAGGACCGGTTGATGACGTCGCTGCCGCTGTTCCACATCAACGCGCCGGCCTACTCCGTGCTCGGGTCGCTGGCGGCCGGTGCCGGGCTGGTGCTGCTCCCGCGCTTCTCCGCGAGCGGGTTCCTCGACTCCGCCCGCCGCCATGGTGCGACCGAGTTCAACGCGATCGGCGCGATGCTGGAGATCCTGATGCGTCAGCCCGAGCGTCCCGACGACGCGGACACCGACCTGCGGCTCTGCTACACCGGGCCGTCCCCGGCGCGGGAGTGGCAAGAGCGGTTCGAGCGCCGGTTCGGGCTGCGCGTGGTGTGCGGGTACGCGTTGTCGGAGTCGCCGTACGGGCTGATCTGGCGGCACGGCACCCGGCCGTTCGGCACCCTCGGGTCGCCACGGCAGCATCCCGCCCTCGGCACCGTGAACGAGGCACGGGTGGTGGACGAGGACGGCCTCGAAGTGGGTTCGGGGGAGACCGGCGAGCTGCTGCTGCGCAACCCGACCGTCACGCCGGGCTACTGGGAGATGCCGGAGGAGACGGCGGCTGCGATCGTCGACGGCTGGCTGCACACCGGTGACCTGGTCACCGCCGGTGAGGACGGCACCTACACGTTCGTCTCCCGCAAGAAGGAGGTGCTGCGCAGGCGCGGCCTGAACCTCTCTCCGGCGGAGGTCGAGGACGCGATCTCGACCCACCCGGACGTGCTCGAGGTCGCCGTGGTCGCCGTACCGTCGGAGCTGACCGAGGACGAGGTGAAGGCGTTCGTGGTGCCCGCGCCGGGGCGCACGCTCGACTTCGTGGAGCTCGAGGCGTGGACCGGGGCCCGGCTCTCGGCGTTCAAGGTCCCCCGGTTCTGGCAGTCCATCGACGCGCTGCCGCGGACGCCGACGTCACGGGTCGCCAAGCACCGGCTCCCGACCGGACACCCGCCGGGCGAGCAGGACCTCGCGGGCGACCGGTGAACGACCTCCTCAGATCCGGAAGAAGAGGTTCAGGTAGCGCTCGGCCAACGGCATGTCCCCGCGCACGGTTCCTCCGTTGGTGCGTCCGAACGCGGTGAGCACCAGGCTGCCGGCGTCGAACTCGATCCGGGTCGGCAGACTCTCGATCTCGCCCTCCTCGTAGGTCAGGCCCTCACTGCTCACCGAGATCCGGTAGTCGCCGGCGTTGCGGCCGCTCACCCGGACCCCGATCGTGAACGGCTCGGTGACCGACTCGGTTCTCACCGTGCCCTGCCAGATCGCGAACATGAACGGGACCAACAGGTCCGCGACGTCGCCGGAGAGGCCGTGCGCTTGCCCGCTGCCCTCGCGGATGTCCCAGGAGTGCACGCCGTAGTCCATCAGCTGGCCGGCCGCGTAGAAGAACGCGGGGACCGGGCCCATGTAGGGGTGGCTGACCATGAACCCGGTCCAGTCCTCGGGCCCGATCGGGTCGAGGATCTCCTGCATCTTGTCGAAGTCGGTGCGGAGCCGGTCCATCATCTCGGTTTGGGGGACACCGCGGAACGAGGTCGCTGCCTCGTCGACCATCCGGCTCATCGCCGCCAGACCGTGCGGCGCGGTCTCCTCACCGCTGCCACGGGCGGCGTCGAACGCTCGGAAGTAGCCCTCGGTGGTGTCGACGATGTGCGCGACCAGGTCCCGGGTCGTCCAGCCCTCGCAGGCCGTCGGGGCCTCCCACGCCTCCGGTCGTTCGGCGAGGGCGAAGAAGCGCTCGGCCTCGTTCCGCACCACCCGGAGGATGGTGTCCTTGCCCTCGTAGGTCATCGCGTTCCACTCGCTCATCGCACGCCTCTCTCGTCGGTCCCCCTCAGGGGTCAGTCGGCCAAGCGGGTGCGAACGGGTGGAGCTATGCGTCGAGCTGTCGACCGGCGAAGTACATCAGGGGGTCGCTGAGCAGCTCGATCTGGATGCCGTCGGGATCCTTGAGATACATCGACTCCTCGATCCCGCGGTCGGGTCCGACGTACGGCACACCGGCGGCGTCCAGCCGGTCCCGCAGGTCCTCCCAACGGTCACGCGGAGTGGAGATCGCGATGTGCTGCACGGTCCCGATCGCCTCGACGGCCGGCTCGAGACCGAGACCGGGGAAGTCGAAGAATCCCAGCAGCGTCTGGTTGCCGAGGTCGAAGAAGAAGTGCGAGGAACCCGGGTAGTCGCGGTTCTCGACCAGCTCCACCAGCGGGAACCCCAACAGGCCCTGGTAGAACTCGATCGTCTGCTCGACGTCGGAGCAGATCAGCGCCGCGTGGTGGATGCCCCGGCCGGGGGTGTCGCGCTCCTCGACCGGCCGAAGATGCTTCTGGCGCAGCTCGTCGCGTCGCGCCTCCAGCTCGACCAGCTCGGTGTCGGTTGGCATGGTCCTCCTCCGATCCCCCCGCGCCTCACTCTAGCGTCGGACCCGGGATAGTTGAAGAGTCTTCTACCAGGCGTCGGTCAGGACTCGGCGGTGATGTCGGCGGCGTCCATGATCCGGTAGGCGTAGCCCTGTTCGGCCAGGAACCGCTGCCGGTGCTGCGCGAAGTCGGCGTCGACGGTGTCGCGCGCGACGACCGCGTAGAACCGCGCCGAGCGCCCGTCCTCCTTCGGCCGCAGCAGCCGCCCGAGCCGCTGCGCCTCCTCCTGCCGGGAGCCGAAGGAGCCGGAGATCTGGATCGCGACCGCGGCCGAGGGCAGGTCGACCGAGAAGTTCGCGACCTTCGAGACCACGAGCAGGTCGATCTCGCCGTGCCGGAAGGCGTTGAACAGCCGCTCGCGTTCCTTGACCGTGGTCTCGCCCTTGATCACCGGGGCGTCGAGCCGCTCGGCGATCTCGTCGAGCTGGTCGATGTACTGACCGATGACCAGCGTCGGCTCACCGCGGTGCTTGGCGACCAGCTGGTCGACGACCGTGTTCTTCACGCCCGTGCACGAGGCCAGGCGGTACCGCTCGTCGGGCTCGGCCGTGGCGTAGACGAACCGCTCGCTCTCGGGCAGGGTGACCCGCACCTCGACACAGTCGGCCGGAGCGATCCAGCCCTGCGACTCGATGTCCTTCCAGGGTGCGTCGTACCGCTTCGGGCCGATCAGCGAGAACACGTCCCCCTCGCGGCCGTCCTCCCGGATCAGCGTCGCGGTCAGCCCGATCCGTCGTCGCGCCTGGAGGTCGGCGGTCATCCGGAAGATCGGCGCGGGCAGCAGGTGCACCTCGTCGTAGACGACCAGACCCCAGTCGCGGGCGTCGAAGAGCTCCAGGTGGGCGTAGACGCCCTTCCGGCGGGTGGTCATCACCTGGTAGGTGGCGATGGTGACCGGCCGGATCTCCTTCTTGGTGCCGGAGTACTCGCCGATCTCGTCCTCGGTCAGCGACGTCCGCCGGATCAGCTCCTCCTTCCACTGGCGCGCGGAGACGGTGTTCGTGACCAGGATCAGCGTGGTCGCCCCCGCCTGCGCCATCGCGGCGGCACCGACGATCGTCTTGCCGGCGCCGCAGGGCAGCACGACCACCCCGGAGCCGCCGTGCCAGAACGACTCGACCGCCTCGCGCTGGTAGCCACGCAGCTCCCACCCGTCCTCGGTGAGGTCGATCGCGTGGGCCTCACCGTCGACGTACCCCGCGAAGTCCTCCGCCGGCCAGCCGATCTTCAGCAGCGCCTGTTTGAGGTTGCCGCGCTCCGAGGGGTGTACGACGACCGCCTCGTCGTCGAGCCGCTCGCCGAGCATCGGCTTGACCTTCTTCGCGCGCAGCACCTCCTCGAGCACGGGCCGGTCGCTGCTGGAGAGGACCAAGCCGTGGGTCGGGTGCTTCTCCAGACGCAACCGGCCGTAGCGGGCCATCGTCTCCGCGATGTCGACCAGCAGCGCGTGCGGGACCGAGTAGCGGGAGTAGGCCAGCAGGGTGTCGATGACCTGCTCCGCGTCGTGCCCGGCGGCGCGGGCGTTCCACAACCCCAACGGCGTGAGCCGGTAGGTGTGCACGTGCTCGGGTGACCGCTCGAGCTCGGCGAACGGGGCGATCGCCTTGCGGCAGTCCTGCGCGCGTTCATGGTCGATCTCGAGCAGCAGCGTCTTGTCGGACTGGACGATCAGGGGGCCGTTGTTCATGCGGTCGCGCTCGTCGAGACCGCGCGCTGCCGGGCGCGGTAGGCCGCGACGTTGGCGCGCGAGGAGCACCGGTCCGAGCAGTAGCGGCGGGACTGGTTCGGTGAGGTGTCGACGAACACGTTCGTGCACGGGCTCGCGTCGCACACCCCGAGCCTGGTCGGACCCAGGTCGCAGACAAGTGTCGACAGGCCCATCAACGACTCCGCGATCAGCAGCTCGGCGACCGAGGAGCTCCGGTCGGCCACGTGCATGTGGTAGTTCCCGGGCTCGTGGCCGGCGATGTAGGGGGTGACCGGGTGCTTGGCCAGCAGCGTGTTGAGCTGCTCGACCACGGACTGCTCGTCACTGTCGTTGGACGCCTCGAACACCGGCCGCAGCTCCTTCTGGAACCGGCGCAGCGAGGTGGCGTCCCGCTCGACCACCTGGGAGTGCAGCCAGGTGCGCACGTTGAGCAGGCCGATCAGCGCCTCTGCGTCGGGCAGGTCGGCGTTCACCAGGTCCGCGGAGCGTTCCGCGTAACGAACAAAGTCCATGTCAAGATCTTACGTGCCGCGGCAAATGCGGTTCCTGGTAAGGACCTCAGCTGAGTTTCGGCAGGGTCTGCCCGTCGGCCAGCACGCGCCGGAACGGTTCACCCTTCGCTGCGAGGCGGTCCAGCACCGTGCGGACCGTGAACCCGTCCGGGCGCAGCGACGGGTCGTCGAGCTCGTCCCACTCGATCGGCGCGGAGACCGGTGCCCCGGGTGCTGCCCGCGGGCTGTACGGCGCCACCAGGGTCTTGTTGATCGCGTTCTGGGTGTAGTCGAGCCGAGCCTTCCCGCCGCGTTCGCGGACCTCCCACTTCCAGCTGACCAGCTCGGGCACCACCGCCCCGACCGTGCGGGACAGCTGCTCCACCCACGCCCGGGTGTCGTCGAACGTGGGTCCGCGGCTGATCGGCACCCAGATCTGGATTCCCCGCCGCCCGGTCACCTTAGGCTGGGCGCGGACCCCGGTGTGCTCGAACGCGGTCCGGTGCAGCCGAGCCAGCACCAGCAGGTCCTCCCACGACGTCGCCTCGCCGGGGTCGAGGTCGACCAGCGCATAGGTAGGCCGGTGCGGCTGGTCGGTCAGCGAGGTCCATGCGTGCCACTCGAGCGCACCGAAGTTGGCCGCCCACACCACGGCGGCCGGCTCGTCGGCCACCACGTACGTCGTGGTCTCACCGGGGTCGGCCTCCGGGTTGTCCCACCCGGTGAGCCACTCGGGCGCGTGCGCCGGGCGCTGCTTGTGCCAGAAGCCCTTGGCGTCCGCGCCGTTGGGGTACCGGTGCATGTTGAGCGCCCGCCCGGCCAGGTAGGGCAGCACCGTCGGCGCGATCTGCGCCGCGTAACGGACCAGCTCCCGCTTGGTGACCGGCTCCTCCCCGTCCCGGGCGGGAAACAGCACCTTGTCGAGGTTGGTCAGCCGAAGCTCGCGGCCGAACACCTCCCAGATGCCCTCGGTGCCCAGCTCGTCGAGTGCCTCGAGCTCTCCCTCATCGGGGCCGGATGAGTCGGGGCGGCGCAGGTGGATCGACGCCTCGGCCGCCGGCAGGTCCGAGCGCCACAGCCGCTCCGGGTCCGCCTTGACCTCGTCGCTGGTGCGCCCGCTGAGCACCGAGCGCGGATGGTCCTCGGGGTTCCACCCCTTCACCGCATGGGAGTCCTTCTTGTGCACGAGCAGCCACTGCTCGCCGTCGGAACCGGCCGACCCGTCGCCCCGGCGGACCAGCACCAGCCGGCCGCGGAGCTTCTCGCCGTGCACGTCGGCATGCAGCTCACCCGCCTCCAGGGCACGGGCCGGGTCATCGGTCCCATGCGGTGTCCAGGTCCCGATGTCCCACACGATGACGTCGCCGCCGCCGTACGTCCCCTCGGGGATCACGCCCTCGAAGTCGAGGTACTCCATCGGGTGGTCGTCGACCCGGAACGCGCTGCGTCGCACGCCCGGGTCGAGGGTCGGGCCCTTCGGGACGGCCCAGCTCGCCAGGGCGCCGTCGACCTCGAAGCGGAGGTCGTAGTGCAGCCGGCTGGCCCGGTGCAGCTGCACCACGAACCGGCGGGCGGGACGGGCGTCGACCATGGCGAACCGTTCCCTACGCGGTCACGTTCACACTTGGGCCGGCGCGACGGCGGTGATCCGGTGGATGGCGAAGGAGCGTACGTCGTCCGCGCGGTGGTCGTAGGCGGTGAGCCAGCCACCCTCGACCTTGACCGGGTCGACCACCCGTTCCACGGTGGACCCGTGGTTGTCGACGTAGCCGATCCACACCGTCCGACGGGCCTCCACCGAGTCGCGCAGCACCGCCATCGTCGACATCGGCCCGCCACGGACGATTCCGGACTCGTTCGTCGGCCGGTTCGCCGCCGCCTGGTCGCCGGCGCGGATCGCGTTCACGGTCGCGGTGATCCGGGCGGTCTGCCGGGCCTCCGCGACCGGCGGCCGGTGCTTGGGTGAGCGCGCGCGGTGCGCGTCCTTGCGGGCCAGGCGCACGGTGCCGTCGGGTGCCTCGACGACGGGCGCGGTGCCGAGCTCGCGGAGCCGGGGCAGGAGCGCGTCCAGCGGCATGTCGCTGATCACCACCGTCGGCGCGATCCGGCGCAGGCGCAGGGGACCGGCCTTCGGGTTGTGCACCAGCTCGGCCAGGGCGACCTCGTCGTCGCTGCGCAGGAACGACTCCGCGGTGCCGACCCGGACGGTGCCGAACTTCCGGGCCACGTCGTCGACCAGGTAGACCAGCGGTTGAGGCACCGGGGTCCGCGAGGAGGCCGCGATGAACTCGTGGATCTCGCGTGCCGACCAGCCCGAGTCGAACGCACGCCGTACCGACGTGGCGGTGAACCGGTAGACCGTCGCGCCGCCCCGCGACTCGATGTCGGCCATCGCCGCCAGGTCGTGCGCCAGCTCCTGCGCCAGAGGTCCGGGAGCGACCGCGGTCAGGTCCGCCTGGAGGAGCACGTGGTCGACCGGCTCCGGGAGCAGCGGCTCGAGGGCACCGGCCGCCTCGTGCTTGGGGTCCTCGGCGGCCACCAGCGCGCGACCGTGCACCGACAGCCCGCCGAGCCCGAGCACGCCGACCACGGCGGCCTCGCTGATCAGCCAGCCGATCGCTTCCGAGCGTTGAGCCGGCCGGCGTGGGCGCAGCCACTTCATCCGCTCTACAAGGGATGCGGTGCCGGTGCCGGCCGCGAGGGTCAGGTTCGGGTCGAGGTCGACGAGCTGGTCCAGCACCATCCGGCGGGTCTCCGGAAGCCATGCCCGCTCCAGGTCGGGAACCAGGGCGTTGACCGGCTTCTTGTTCGCGTCCCGGCCGCCGACCAGCCCGGTCAGCCGCGGGTTGTCCAGCCAGGCAAGGGCCAGTCGGGTCCACCGGTCCGCGACCGAACCGGCGTTCCAGATGTCGAAGCCGTCGGTGGGCAGCCAGGCGGCGTCCGCGTCCTCGGTGGCGCCGACGGCGATCAGTCCCGCTGCCGCTGCGGTCTCGATGTGCAGCGCGGCCACCGGCTCCTCGACGTGCAACAGCTCCGCGGCGGCCCGCAGCTCGCGGACTCCGAGCCCGCCACCGCGCAGGGCGGCCGGTGGTGCGGTTCCCCAGTGCTCGAGCAGCAGCTCGATGTGCCGGACCAGCTCGAACGCCGCACCGGCCGCGGTCCGGTCGACCAGCGCTTGGTCCCGCGGGGAGGTGGCCAGAGCCGGGGGAGCGTCGACGCGGGCGCGGGTGGTCCTTCCGCCGCGGAGGCAGAGCGCCACCTCGCGTGGCACGGCGACGTGCCGCCGGTCGCGCGCGACGAGCAGCCCGCGGGCGAGCAGCTGGTCGACCGGGCTCTGCGCCTCCTGCCGGCTCACCGCCCGTTCGGTGGACTCGACGGTACCTTCGGTGGACTCGCGTTCGAGGTGGTCGAGGATCTTGCGGGCCTGCGGGTCGATCTCGGCGGCCAGCTCGTCGACGTTGGCCGGATCGCCGAGGTGGGCCGCGATCGCGGCGATGTCGCGCTGGCGCTCTCCCCCGGGAGTGATCCCCAGGTCCCTGGCCAGCGCCGTGACCCGGCTCGGTCCGTAGGTCGCGAGCAACGACTCGGCCGAGGGGCCCAGTCCGCTGACCGTCGTACCGACGATCTCGCCCAGCACGCTGAGGGTTCGGAGCTCGTCCGGCGATCCCCACAGCAGGGCCATCGCGAGCAGCGTGTCTGTCGACTCCTTCACCGCGCCGGGGGCGGCGTTCACGTGTGCCTGCAGGTCGGCCAGCGACACGGTGCCGCCGAGGGCGACCGCGGCGTCGACGACGGCCAGCTCGAGGGCGGTCAGCCGGTCGACCGCTCGCAGCACCGATGCCCGGGTGCCGGCGCGTGAGGCGAGCTGGGCGGAGTCCTGCGGGGCCGGGGTGGCCAGGTCCGGTCGGGCCTCGAGCAGGCGCACCAGGTCGGCGGCCGGCCAGCTGCGGAACTGGTCGGCCAGCGTGCGCGGTGAGCTGCTTTCGGCCATCCTCCCTACGGTACTAGGACGGGACCGCCGCGATGACCGCGTCGACCGCACGTAGGCTGGGTCGAGAAGCGAGATGCCTGACACCGAACCGACACCCCATGAGGTCCCCGACGCCGGCGAGGTCTGGTACGTCTCCTACGGGTCGAACATGGCCTTCGAGCGGCTGGTCTGCTACATCGAGGGTGGATGTCCGCCCGGCGGCGTACGCACGAACCCCGGTGCGCGGGATCCGAACCTGCCGTCGCGCAGCATCCCGGTGGAGCTGCCCGGGGCGCTCTACTTCGCGGGGGAGTCGCAGCAGTGGGGCGGCGGGGTGGCGTTCTACGACCACGACGCGATCGGGCCCACCGCGGCACGCGGCTACCTCGTCACCGCTGCCCAGTTCGCCGACATCGCCGCCCAGGAGATGCACCGGGTGCCCGATCCCGACGACCCGCTCGAGGAGGTCCTGATCGAAGGTCTCACCGACGGCCGGCACGAGGCCGGACCGGGTCACTACGAGATGCTGATCGAGGTCGGGGAGTACGACGGGATGCCGATGCTGACCTTCACGGCACCGCACGGGCTCGACCGCGTGACGCACACGAAGCCGTCGCCCGCCTACCTCGAGATGCTCACCGTCGGCCTGCGGCAGGGCCACGGCTGGAGCGCCGAGGAGGCCGATGACTACTTCGCGCGGATCATCTCCGGCTAGGTGTGGCAGCCACTCGGACCGGCACTCGAACGGCGACTGGCGCTGCCTCAGGCGCGCGGCCGCTGCTTACCGGGCGCGACTGCCGGTCGGAGTGGTCGCCCTGACGAGGTTGCCGGGGTGCTGGCCCGCCCGCACGTCACGCGCAACGATCGCCCCGGCTCCGGAGTTGGACAGCCACCACCACGCCGTACGCAACAACCACTCGGACCGGCACTCGAACGGGACCGGCCCCGCCTTAAGCGGGCGGCCGCTGCTTACCGGGCGCGACTGCCGGTCGGAGTGGTCGACCTGACGAGGTTGCCGGGGTGCTGGCTAGCTCTCGGGACCCTGTGAGTCGCCGTCGGCGTCCGGGGTGGGTGACTGTCCCTCCTCGGGGGCGGCGCGTCCGCCGAGCCAGATGGTGGTCGCGGATGCGGCGGCACCGGCGCCGAGAGCGGCGAGCGGCCACTTGAAGCCCGTCCAGTCCAGACCGAGCGCGCTGTCCACGGAGATGTCGCCCGGCTTCTGCTCCGCCAGGGCGAGCAGTCCCGCGATCAGCACGAGGTTGTACTCGTAGCCGCCCGCTGCAGCCCAGGGGCCACTGCTCCAGTGCACCTTCCGGATGGCGGTGATCATCGTGCCGATCAGCCCGGCGCAGGCGAGCGGCGTCGCGAGTCCCAGCGTCAGCAGCGTGCCACCCGCCGTCTCCGTCACGCCGGCAGCCATCGCGTTGCGGCGCGGCGGGTGCATCTCCAGCGACTGCATCATGCCCGCGGTCCCCTCCAGTCCGGGGCCGCCGAACCAGCCCATCAGCTTCTGGGTCCCGTGGCCGACGAACAGACCGCCGATGACCGTCCGGGCGACAAGACGTCCGATGTTCATGACCGCTCCCTGGGTGCTGGTCCCCGCCGGGTTGCCGTACCCCGTCGCGGCCCGCGCATGCGCAGCGCGCGCTGGATCGTGCCGGCCGGTCCACCGCGCACGACCAAGCGGCACAGGTGTGCTGGTGTGACACGCTTTTTTCGTGGAACTGTGTCCCGCGGGCACACGTGTGCCGTTGTGTCCTGTCGCCGAGCCGGGCTCTGCTCGGTTCGATCGGGGCGTCGCGGAAGTGGTCAAGAACGACACGTTCGCGGCGCTGAACCGGCCGATCTTGACCAGTTCGTGGTCCAACGGTGGACCCGTCGTATCGACC
>JAICRS010000010.1 GCA_025966335.1 Nocardioidaceae bacterium | reverse complement strand
TCGACCAGCTCCGGGATGCGATGGGCGAGCTGGCCCGGCACGGCATCGCGCCTGGTGACCTGTCGCCGTACAACATCCTCGCCGCCGGCGACCGGCTGGTGATCATCGACCTGCCGCAGGCGGTCGACATCGTCGGCAACCCGGCCGGGATGGACTTCCTGATGCGCGACTGCCACAACGTCTGCACCTGGTTCCGGGCCAGGGGGCTCGCCGACCACCTCGCCGACGAGCACCAGCTGTTCTCCGACCTGCTGGCGCACGCCTTCTGACCGAGTTGTCAGACGCGTGAGCGGCTATGGCCACCCACCCGTCTGACAAGTCGGTGTCAGGATGGGCCGCGTGAAGAAGGAACGCGGCCGCACGATCGAGGTGGAGACCCTCGACGAGTTCGACCAACGGGTCGCCGACGGTGCCACAACGATGGCCGGTTGGTCCCTGCAGGCGCTCGACCTGACCGGACGCGGCGACGACCTCGTCCGGCTCGACGTGGCCGGCGCACTCTTCCTCGGCTGCGCGTTCGCCGACGGCGCGGAGAACGCCTTGCGCTCGCGCGGCGCGCTGATCTTCCCTCTGGTTCCGGACGTGCCGGTCAACTCCTACCGCGCGGCGCTCTACTCGCCGCAGGAGCTGTACGACGGGATCGACTCGTCCTACGAGCAGACACCGGACGCCCGGATCTACGCCTGGTCCCAGCAGCCGGCCTCGCTCGACGTCTCGTTGGCCCAGGCCCTGCACGACCACGCCATCGACGACGCCCTGCGCGACTGCGTGGAGGGCACCGACCTGGTCGGGATGATGGGCGGTCACGCGTTGGAGCGCGGCTCGCCCGCGTACGCCGCCGCCGCGCACCTGGCCCACGAGCTGGCCGGGAAGGACCTGCTGGTGTGCACCGGTGGCGGGCCCGGTGCCATGGAGGCCGCCAACCTCGGCGCCTACCTGGCCGACCGTCCCCTCGAGGAGGTCGACCAGGCGCTCTCGATGCTCACTGCCACGCCGAGCTTCCGGCCCTCGATCACCGACTGGGCGCGGGCCGGGTTCGATGTGCTCGAGCGGTGGCCGGACGGCAACCGCTCGGTCGGGATCCCCACGTGGCACTACGGGCACGAGCCGCCGAACCCGTTCGCGACCTCGATCGCGAAGTACTTCAAGAACGCGATCCGCGAGGACATCCTGCTGCACCTGTGCGCGTCCGGCATCGTGTTCCTGCCCGGGGCCGGCGGGACCGTGCAGGAGATCTTCCAGGACGCCTGCGAGAACTACTACGCCGACCCGGCCACGGTGGCGCCGATGGTGCTGGTCGGCCGCGACTACTGGACCAACGTGGTCCCCGCGTGGCCGCTGCTGGAGTCGCTGGCCAGGGGCCGGGCGATGCAGCCGGTCGTGCACCTCGTCGACGACCTGGCCGAGGTGGCTCCGCTGCTGGCCCGACCCTAGCCCTCCTTCCGGTAGGCCGAGACCGCGAACACCTGGCCGCCGTCGGCCGAGCGCCACTGGGTGCTGGTCGCGAACGACGTGCCCCCGAGGAAGGCCAGACCGTGCCGACGGGCGACGTCGGTGACCCGCTCACCGTGGTCGGCGTTGGTACGCCGGGCGCGGCCATGTGCCAGGTCCTTGTCGACCGTGGTCACGAGATGACCGCCCGGGCGCAGCACCCTCGCCGCCTCGACGACCACCCGGTCCGCGACCGGGACCGGCAGCAGGTGCAGGAGCCAGATCGTGGTGACCAGGTCGACCGACGCATCGCGGAGCGCGAGCCGGTCGGCCGAGCAGGCCAGGACCCGGCCGGGCAGCCGTTCGGCGGCCACCTGGAGCATGCCGACCGACAGGTCCGAGACGAGCACGGACCAGCCCATCCGCGCGAGCTCCGCCGACACGATTCCGGTGCCGCCGGCGACGTCCACAGCGACTCCGCCGGAGGGCACCAAGGACGCGACGGCCTCGGCTGCGGCCTGCGCACGCGGTTGGCCGCCTCGGGTCTCGTCGTAGACACCGGCCTCGTCGTCGTAGTACGAGGCCCCGCTGGAACTCACGACCCTGAGCCTAGGACAAACTGCGTGGAGCCAGCGGCGGGGTCAGGCCTCGACCGCGGCGAGCTGCCCGCAGGCCCCGTCGATCTCCTGGCCGCGGGTGTCGCGCACCGTGGTCGGCACGCCCTTGGCCTCGAGCCTGCGGACGAACTCGCGCTCGTCCTCACGCCGCGAGGCGGTCCACTTCGAGCCCGGAGTCGGGTTCAGCGGGATCAGGTTGACGTGCACCCAGCCCCAGTCGCCGTACGACGTGAGCACCTCGCCGAGCAGATCGGCCCGCCAGCCCTGGTCGTTGATGTCGCGCATCATGGCGTACTCGATCGAGACCCGGCGCTTCGTGACGCGGGCGTAGTTCCAGGCCGCTTCGACCGCCTCATGAACCGACCACCGGGTGTTGATCGGCACCAGCTCGTTGCGCAGCTCGTCGTCGGGTGCGTGCAGCGACAGCGCCAGCGTGACCGGGATGCCCTCCTCGGTCAGCTGGTTGATCCGCGGCACGAGACCGACCGTGGACAGGGTGACCCCACGGGCCGACATCCCGAGCCCGTCCGGGGCCGGCTCGGTCATCCGCCGGATCGCTCCGATCACGGCCTTGTAGTTGGCCATCGGCTCGCCCATCCCCATGAACACCACGTTGGACACCCGGCCGGGACCGCCCGGCACCTCGCCACGGGCGAGCGCGCGGGCGCCGGCAACGACCTGCTCGACGATCTCCCCCGTCGACATGTTCCGCTGCAGACCGCCCTGCCCGGTGGCGCAGAACGGGCAGGCCATCCCGCATCCGGCCTGCGAGGACACACACATCGTGGCCCGGTCGGGGTAGCGCATCAGCACCGACTCGACGAGCGCGCCGTCGAACAGCCGCCACAGCGTCTTGCGAGTGGTGCCCTTGTCGGCTTCCATCGTGCGCAGCGGGGTCATCAGCTCAGGTAGGAGCTCGCCGACCAACGATGCGCGTTCGGCGGCTGGCAGGTCGGTCATCTGCGCGGGGTCGTCGACCAGCCGCGAGAAGTAGTGGGTGGACAGCTGCTTGGCGCGGAAGCCGGGCAGGCCCATCTCGACCGCCAGCTCCTTGCGTTCGGCGGGGCTGAGGTCGGCGAGGTGGCGCGGCGGCTTCTTGCGGCCGCGCGGCTCGTTGAAGACCAGGGGAAGGGTCTTGATGGGCTCAGACATAACTTGTCAAGTGTCCCACCCGCGCCAAGCCCGCGCCGAATCGTGGGCGGGCGAGCCTGCTCACAGCTCCAGTCGCCACACGTCCGGCAGCTCCAGCGCGTCCCAGGCGTCGAGATCCGGCGGCTTGCCGGTCAGCTCCGCGCGCAGCGCGGTCCACGCGGTTCCGTGCCCGGCCAGCACCACGTCCTCACCGGCGTGTGCGGCGAGGATCCCGCGCACCGCAGGAACCACGCGGTCCCGGGTCGCGCGCAGCGGCTCCCAGCCCGGGTACGCCGGCCGGTCGGGCTCGGCGAACACGCGCCGGACCAGCGCCCGCCACTCGGCGAGGTCGTCGAACCACGGTGTGGGACCGCGCTGGTGCTCGCGCAGGTCGGCCACGACGGTGATCTCGGCATCGGTGAGCAGCCGTGCGGTCTCGAGCGCCTTCGGCTCCGGCGAGGAGAACCAGCGGGCGTACGCCGGCAGCCGGCCCGACTCGCCCAGCGACGCGATCGCGGGGTGACCGGCCGGGTCGAGCGGCCACTGATCCGGGGCCAGCCCGGCTTGCACGGACGGCTTGCCGTGCCGGACCAGGAACAGCCGGCGCCCGCGGGTCGGGACCAATCAGAACACCAGGTAGTGCAGCAGCAGCCAGGTCGGGGCCACCGTGGCCAGCAGCGAGTCGAGCCGGTCCATCAGGCCGCCGTGACCGGGAATGACGGCGGACATGTCCTTGATCCCGAGGTCACGCTTGATCACCGACTCGCACAGGTCGCCGAGGGTGGCCATCACCACCGTGATCAGCCCGAGCAGCACGCCGACCCACCAGGCGCCGTCCAGCAGGTAGACCACCGTGGCCCAGCCGGCGAGCACGCAGGAGATCGTCGATCCGGCGAAACCCTCCCAGGACTTCTTCGGCGAGATCACCGGGGCCATCGGGTGCTTCCCGGCCAGGACGCCGACCGCGTAGCCGCCGATGTCGGAGGCGATCGTGACCAGCACGAACGTCACGACGCCGAGGGCACCGTCGTCCTCGGCGAGCAGCAGCGCCACGAAGCCGGCGAGGAAGGGGACGTAGACGGCGGTGAACACGGTCGCCGTGGCGTCGCGGACGAACCCGTCCACGCCGCCCCGAAGCCGCCACAGCATGGTCGCCAGAGCGGTCACCGCCAGGGCCGTGACCAGGGCAGGTGCCCCGGCGACGTACGCCCCGACCAGCATCACCACCGCGCCGACCATCAGCGGTTCCTGCGAGACCCGGATGCCCTTGACCGCGAAGCCCTTCTTGAGCTCCCAGATGCCGATCAGGATCGCGGCGATGACCACGACCACGAACGCCGGTTTCCAGAAGTACAGCGACGCGGCGATCACCACGAGGAGCACCACCCCCGAGGCGATGGCTGCCGGCAGGTCGCGACCGGCGCGGCTCTTCTTCTCCGCCGGCTCCGGGGAAGCCGGCGGCGTGTCGGGTGTGCTCATCGAATCTGCGGCGGCTCAGACTTCGAGCAGCTCGGCTTCCTTGTGCTTGAGCAGCTCGTCGATCGAGTCGGTGTGCTTCTTGGTCAGCGCGTCGAGCTTCTTCTCGGCGCCGGTGACGTCGTCCTTGCCGACCTCGCCGTCCTTCTCGAGCTTGTCGAGCGCCTGCTTGGCGTTGCGGCGGATGTTGCGCACCGAGATCTTGCCGTCCTCAGCCTTGGTCTTGGCGATCTTGATGTACTCCTTGCGTCGCTCCTCGGTGAGCTCGGGGAGTACGACGCGCAGCGTCTTGCCGTCATTGGTGGGGTTCACGCCGAGGTCGGAGTCGCGGATCGACTTCTCGATCGCGGTCATCGCGCCCATGTCGTAGGGGGCGATGATCACGACCCGCGCCTCCGGCACGGTGAACGAGGCGAGCTGCTGCAGCGGGGTCGGCGTACCGTAGTAGTCAGCGGTGATCTTGGCGAACATCGACGGGTGCGCACGTCCGGTGCGGATCGCGGCGAAGTCCTCCCGGGTGACCTCCACGGCCTTGTCCATCTTCTGGCCGGCCTCGGAGAGGGTCTCGTTGATCACGACTGCTCCTTGTTCGTTCGTCGAATCTTCAGGGTGCGGCCCGAGCCGCGGTCCGGTCAGGCGTCCCGCGAGACCGTCGTACCGATCTTCTCACCTTGGACGACCCGCGCGATGTTGCCCTCGACGGACAGGTTGAACACGATCATGTTCAGGTTGTTGTCGCGCGACAGGCTCACCGATGTCGAGTCGGCCACCTGTAGGCCGCGGGTGAGGAACTCGTCGTAGGTGAGGTGGTCGAACTTCACCGCGTCGGGGTGGGTGTGCGGGTCGGCGTCGTAGACACCGTCGACGCCCTGCTTGCCCATCAGGATCACCTGCGCGCCGATCTCCAGCGCACGTTGGGCCGCGACGGTGTCGGTGGAGAAGTACGGCATCCCGGCGCCGGCCCCGAAGATGACCACGCGCCCCTTCTCGAGGTGGCGGATCGCCCGGCGCGGGATGTAGGGCTCGGCGACCTGGCCCATCGTGATCGCGGTCTGCACCCGGGTCTCGACGCCCTGCTTCTCCAGGAAGTCCTGGAGCGCGAGACAGTTCATCACCGTGCCGAGCATGCCCATGTAGTCCGCGCGGGAGCGGTCCATCCCGCGCTGCTGCAGCTCGGCGCCGCGGAAGAAGTTGCCGCCGCCGACGACGATCGCGACCTGGACGCCGCTGCGGACCACGTCGGCGATCTCGCGGGCGATCGCGTTGACGACGTCGGGGTCGACGCCGATCTTGCCGCCGCCGAAGACCTCGCCGGACAGTTTGAGCAGGACGCGTCTGTAGGCCGTCACGGTGTTCCCCTCAGCGGTCGGGTCGGGATGGTCGGACCGGCCGCTGCGGCTGTCCGGGACAGACGAGGAGGCCGGTTCCCCTGGTGCTGAGCTTCGCTCCACCGAACCGGCCTCCTCTGATCAGTCTGTTGGCGTGAACCCTAGTTGATCAGGCCCCGACCTCGAAGCGGGCGAACCGCTTCACGGTCACGCCGGCCTCGTCCAGAACGGCCTTGACGTTCTTCTTGCTGTCCTGGACCGAGGGCTGGTCGAGCAGCGCGACGTCCTTGAAGAAGCCGTTCACCCGGCCTTCAACGATCTTGGGCAGCGCCTGCTCGGGCTTGCCCTCCTCGCGTGCGGTGGCCTCGGCGATCTCGCGCTCCTTGGCGACGACGTCCTCGGGGACCTCGTCACGGGAGACGTACTGCGGACGCATCGCCGCGACCTGCATCGCTGCGGAGCGGGCCGCGCCCTCGTCGTCGCCTTCGTACTCCACCAGGACACCCACTGCCGGCGGAAGGTCGGAGGCACGACGGTGCATGTAGGACACGACGGGGCCGTCGAAGACGGCGACCCGGCCGAGCTCGATCTTCTCGCCGATCTTCACGGCCAGACCCTCGACAACGTCGCCGACGGTCGAGTCGCCGACCTTGACGGCCTTCAGCGCGTCCACGTCGGCGGGCTTGGCCTCGGCCGCCGCGTCGGCGATGCGCTGTGCGGTGGCGACGAACTCGTCGCTCTTGGCGACGAAGTCGGTCTCACAGTTGAGCTCCACGAGCACCGTGCCGGCGGTGGCGACGAGGCCCGCCGAAGCGGTCCGCTCGGCGCCGCGCTTGGCAGCCTTCTGGCCACCCTTGATCCGGAGGATCTCGACGGCCTTGTCGAAGTCGCCGTCGGCTTCCTCGAGAGCCTTCTTGCTGTCCATCATGCCCGCGCTGGTGAGGTCGCGGAGCCGCTTGACGTCTGCGGCGGTGATGTTCGCCATGACTGATTACCTCGTAGCTTCGTGATTGGAGATTCGTGGGAAAGCAGGACGACTACCGCGCGGTGCGGGAGAGCCGGGCGCTGCCCAGCTCCCCGCACCGCGAACGGAGGTCAGGCCTTGGTCTCGCCCTCGGCCGGGGTCTCGGTCGACTCGGCGGCCGGAGCCTCAACAGCCGCAGCCTCCGGAGCCTCGGTGGCAGGCGCCTCGGCGGCCGGGGCCTCAGCGGCGGGAGCCTCGGCGGTCTCAGCGGCCGGCGCCTCGGCGGCTTCTGCAGCCGGAGCCTCGGTGGCCGGGGCCTCGGTGGCCGGGGCATCGGTGGCCGGGGCCTCCTCGGCGGGAGCTTCAGCGGCGGGCGCCTCGGTTGCGGGGGCTTCCTCTGCCTTGGCCGGGGCCTCGGTGGTCTCCGCGCTCGCGCCGGTGGACTCCGAAGCCGGGGTGTCAGTCTTCGCGGCGTCTCCGCCGGTCGCCTGCACCGCAGCCTTGTCGGCCTGGCCCTCGAGCAGCTCGCGCTCCCACTCGGCCAGCGGCTCCTCGGAACCGAGCTCCTTGCCGGCCTCGTCGCCGCTCTTGGCGCCGGAGCGGGCCATCAGGCCGTCGGCAGCCGCGTCGGCGACGACGCGGGTGAGCAGGCTGACCGCACGGATCGCGTCGTCGTTGCCCGGGATCGGGTAGTCGACCAGGTCCGGGTCGCAGTTGGAGTCCAGGATCGCGACGATCGGGATCCGGAGCTTGCGCGCCTCCTCGACGGCGAGGTGCTCCTTGTTGGTGTCCACGATCCACACGGCCGCAGGCGTGCGGGTCATGTCGCGGATGCCGCCGAGGGTCTTGTCGAGCTTGTCGCGCTCGCGCTTCATCTGCAGCAGCTCCTTCTTGGTGCGGCTGCTGCCCGCGACGTCGTCGAAGTCGATCTCGTCGAGCTCCTTGAGACGGTTGATGCGCTGGTGCACGGTCTGGAAGTTGGTGAGCATGCCGCCGAGCCAACGCTGGTTGACGTAGGGCATGCCGACGCGGGTCGCCTGCTCGGCGATCGCCTCCTGGGCCTGCTTCTTGGTGCCGACGAACATCACGGTGCCGCCCTTGGCGACGGTGTCCTTGATGAACGCGTAGCCGCGGTCGATGTAGGCCAGCGACTGCTGCAGGTCGAGGATGTAGATGCCGTTGCGCTCGGTGAAGATGAAGCGCGTCATCTTGGGGTTCCAGCGACGGGTCTGGTGCCCGAAGTGGACGCCGCTCTCAAGGAGCTGGCGCATGGTGACGACGGCCATGGCCTTCGTTCCTCCTGGTCAGGTGACCGTTTCACGCGCGCGCACGCTGACAGGCGGAAACCTGTCAGCCCTGCACCCACATGAGCGGGTCGCTTCAGTTGTCGCAGGTCAGCGGGTGCTGCCTGCCCTGACGCCCGACGCGCGTCCCGGACTCGTCGGGCCGGGTGGCCGTCGGAGACTGAAAGGACGTCGCCCGCGGTGACCCGCCGGCCTCGAGGAGACCGAGCGGCTCGTTGCGGAGTGCGAGCGTGCGAGGTCAACCCACCTTGCACGGGTTGCCACCGGCGATTCTAGACGAGGAACGCCGCCGTCCCCTAATCGGCCGCCGTCCTACCTGCCCCACGCTGCCGCCGCGCCGAAGCCCGGATACTTGCGCGCACGTGGGTTCACCTCCACGGCGGCCTCGGCCAAGCGGTACGACGTGACAGGACGCATGTTCTCGGGTGGCAGAGAGGTGCATCTCGTCACGTCGTACCTGGTCACGGCCCTGCCGTGGGCGCAAGAGGGCTAGTCAGTCGCAACGCCACCATCCGAAGCCGAACCCGGTGGCGTGGCGACTGACTCACCGGCTCGCAACACTGCGCCGGACGACCCTCATCGCGCCGAACCGGATACTGGCGTGCGCACGGCGGCTCCCCTCTACGGTTGCCAGGCCAAGGGGTACGACGTGACAGGACGCATGTCTTCTGGTGGCCGAGAGGTGCCTCTCGTCACGTCGTACCTGGTCACGGGCCTGCCATGGACGAAAAGGGCGAGTCAGTCGCAGCGGCAACGGCCCGCCGTCCCCAGCCTGCCACCGCGCCCGGCTGTCCACAGCCGCCGGAACCGCGGTTGGTACGGCGGACGCGGCCACCCATCCTCGGACCATGACCGGCATCGCCCTCCATCTGATTCTCGCTCCGCTGCTCGCCGCGACTGCGCTCTGGACCGGCCCCGGGACCGACCCGGCGCCCGACCCGGTGCCCGACGCAGGAGTCTGGCCGCTGGCACCGCGCCCCGACGTGGTGGAGGGCTTCGCACCGGCTGCGGAGCAGTGGGGTTCCGGGCATCGCGGCGTGGACCTGCTCGGTCGACCCGGCCAGACCGTGCGTGCGGCTCGCGCGGGGACGGTGAGCTTCGCGGGAATGCTGGCCGGGCGGGGCGTCGTCGTGGTGGTCCACGGCGCCACCCGGACCACCTATGAGCCGGTCGACGCCTTGGTGACGGTCGGTGACCGGGTCCGGGCCGGTGACCCGATCGGCTCGCTGGGCTCCTTCGCCAGCCACTGTTGGCCGCGCAGCTGCCTCCACTGGGGGCTGCTGGAAGGGGAGACCTATCTGGACCCGTTGACGTTGGTCGGTGCCGGGCCGGTGCGGCTGCTGCCGCTGTTCTCGGCGCTGCCACCCGGTGCCTCATCCTCCGCGCCGCTGGGACTCGTCGGCGCGCTCCCCCGGTTCGTCACGCCCGCGGGTGGGCCTGGCGGTAGGCCTGCCGCAGCCGGTCCGTGGTGACGTGCGTGTAGATCTGGGTGGTCGCCAGCGAGGCGTGCCCGAGGAGCTCCTGCACGGTGCGCAGGTCGGCGCCACCCTCCAGCAGATGCGTGGCCGCGGTGTGCCGGAGCCCGTGCGGGCCGAGGTCCGGGGCGCCGGGAACGTCGACCAGCCGGGCATGCACCAGCGAGCGCACCGCGCGCTGGTCGATCCGGCGCCCCCGGGCACCGAGGAACAGTGCCGCTCCGGCGCCGGGCACGGCCACCCGGGGCCGGACGTCGAGCCACGCATCCACCGCGCGGCCGGCCGGCTGCCCGTACGGAACCGACCGCTCCTTGCGTCCCTTGCCGAAGACCCGGAGCACCCGGCGCTCGCGGTCCACGTCGTCGATGTCGAGCCCGCACAGCTCGCCCACCCGGATCCCGGTGGCGTAGAGGACCTCCAGGACCGCGACGTCGCGCATGCCGAGCGGGCTACCGTCGTCGGCGCGGACCGCCGCCGCCTCCAGCAGGTCGCGGGCCTCGTCGACGCGCAGCGCGGGCGGCAGGGTGCGGTGGGCCTTGGGTGAACCCAGGAGGGCACCGGCGTCGATCTGGCTGCGGCCGGTGCGCTGGGCCCATCCGGTGAACACCCGGACGGCGGTGGCCCGCCGGGACATCGTGGTGCGCGACCTGCCGAGGGTCTGCTGCTTGGCCAGCCAGCTGCGCAGGGTGCGTACGTCGAGCGTGGACACGTCATCGTGGCCGAGCAGCGCAGCGTGCTCGAGCATGCCGGCGATGTCGCCGAGATAGGCCCGCACCGTGTGCGGGGTCAGGTCTCGCTCGGAGGTCAGGTGCCGCTCGTAGTCGGCGAGCACGGCCGCCATCGGCTCGGGCAGCCCGGCCGCGTCGGCGTCCTGCCCGTCGCCCGGGTCAGTGACCGGCGGCTGAACCTCGTTGCCCACCCTCGAAGCCTAGGCTCCGGCCTCGAGGTCCGCCTGCTGCGCGCGCACTTCGGCAGCACGTGTCGCCAGCAGCCCGAGGTCAACGGGGCGACCGGTGCCACCAGTCACTCCCGTGCGAGACGCCAGCGGTCGTCCACCTCCTCCACGAAGCCCTTGACCCGCATCCGGGCCAGCACATCGAGCACGTCGGCCTCGGACAGACCGGCGGCCCGCGCGATCGACGTCCCACCGGCGTGCGTCGCCACGGGGACCGCGTCGAGGACCCGTTGCTCGCGTGCGCTGAGCCGGTCTCGCGGGCTCTCCGGACCGCGAGCCTCCGCGGTCACGAAGGAGCCGGCCGGAGAGACGAGCTCGAGCACGTCCGCGCCCTTGGTCACCAACGCCGCGTCCCGGCAGCGGATCAGCTCGTGCACGCCCTCCGAGGGTGCACTGGTGACCGGCCCCGGCACACCCATCAGCACCCGGTGGAGCCGGGCAGCCCAGCTCGCGGTGTTCAGCGCTCCGCTGCGGACCGCGGCCTCCACGACGACCGTGCCCTGCGCCAGCGCCGCGATCACCCGGTTTCGGGACAGGAACCGCCATCGAGTGGGCGCGCACCCGGGCGGCAGCTCGGAGACCACGAGGCCGACGTCGCCGATGTAGTCGAGGAGATTCTTGTGCGCCGACGGGTACGCCCGGTCGACCCCGCACGCCAGCACCGCGACGGTCGGCCCACGCGCGGCCAGGGCACCCCGGTGGGCCGCCTGGTCGATGCCGAACGCGGCCCCGGACACGACGCAGACGTCTTGTCCCGCGAGATGGGCGCCGAGGTCCGAGGCGACGCCGGCCCCGTAGCTGGTGGCCGACCGGGAACCCACGACGGCCACCGCCCGCGCGGCAGCCTCGCCCAGCCGCATTGGTCCCTTGGCCCACAACCCCACCGGCGTCCCGCCCCGGCCCTGCAACGGCTCGGCCCGGTTGAGGTCGTCCAGCGCGGCCGGCCACTCGTCGTCCTCGGGACAGATGAACCTGATCCCAGCCTTGGCGGCCTGCTCCAGGTCGCGTTCGGGATCGAGGCCGCGCAGTCGCGCGGCGACGTCGGTGTGCACCCCGGCGAGGTCCTGCTCGTTGCGGAGCAGATCGAAAACCTGGTTCGCGCCGAGCTGCTCCACCAGGGTCGACAGGCGGACGTCGCCGGGTTCGCCGAGCCGGCTCAGCGCCGCCCTCGCCACCCGCTCGGTCGTTGCCCCGGCCACCGGCTCGGTCATCGGGCACCCACCACGAGCGTGTCCAGGCTCAGCGGCTCCCCGGTGCGCAGACGCAGGGCGATGTCCAGCTCGCGGGTGCCGGGCCGGTCCACATGGCGCAGGTCGGCAACCGTCCAGGCCAGTCGGTGCACGCGGGTCGCGCCGCGCCGGGTCAGCTCACCGGCGTAGACCCGTTCGGTCAGCTGCAGGTCCGCCTCCTCGGCCAGCGGCCAGCGTTCTCGCAGCGCGGGCCCGGCGACATCGGCATTCAGCCGCCACGGCGTCGCGTCGTACCGCTCGCGCTGTCGGACCCGGGCGGCGGACACCCGCGCGCGGATCGCCTCCGAAGCCTCCGGCCGGGAGAGCGGGTCCCGCATCTCGTGGCCGCGCACCGGCTCGATGTGGCGGGTGATGTCGATCCTGTCCGCGATCGGGCCGCTGATCTTCTTGCGGTACTCGCGGCGCCTGACCTCGGAACAGGTGCACAGGTTGTCGCGGTTCGTCGGGTGGTAGTCGCCGCACGGACACGGGTTGCAGGCGATCACGAACATCGACCGCGCCGGGAACGTCGCGGACTCCTCCCCCCGGGCAATGGTGATCTCACCGCTCTCCAGCGGCTGGCGCAGCGCCTCGATGATGTCGGCGTTGAAGAGTGGAAACTCATCAAGGAACAGCGCGCCGGTGTGGGCCCGGCTGACCTCGCCGGGCCGCACCCGGCCGGTGCCGCCGCCGAGCAGGCTGGTCTTCGACGCCGAGTGGTGGGGAGCCAGGAAGGGCGGCCGGGTGATCATCGTCTGGCCCGGAGGCAGGCAGCCGGCGAGCGAGTAGATCGCGCTCAGCTCCAGCGACTCCTCGACGGTCAGGTCCGGCAGCAGACCGGGGATCCGCTCGGCCAACGTCGTCTTGCCCGCGCCCTTGGGACCGCTGAGCATCAGGTGGTGGCCACCGGCCGCGGCGACCTCGAGTGCGTACCGGGCATCGGCCATCCCGAGCACGTCGGCCATGTCGAGGTCCTTGATCCGCTCCTCACCGCGCCACGACAGCAAGGGACCGCTGGCGAGCGGCTCCACCGGCGGCGCGGACGGCACCTCCTCGTCGCGGAGCACGGCCACCGCCTGCGCCAGCGACCGGACCGCGATCACCGCCATCCCGGGCACCATCGCCGCCTCCTCGGCCTGCGGCTCGGGAACGACCACGCAGCCGACGCCGCGCGTTGCCGCGGCCATCGTCATCGGCAGCACGCCCGGCACCGACCGCAGCCGACCGTCCAGGGTCAGCTCGCCGATGAACACCACGCCTGCCAGGGCTCGTGGGGGAACCGTCCCGGACGCCGCGAGCGTGCCGACGGCGATCGCCAGGTCGAAGTGCGGGCCGCGCTTGGGCAGGTCGGCCGGGGACAGCAGGATCGTCACCCGCCGGGTGGCCGGCCAGTCGAACCCGCTGTTGGTCACCGCCGCCCGGCAGCGGTCCCGGGCCTCACTGATCGAGGCGTCCGGCCGGCCCACCATCGCGGTCATCACCACGCCCTGGGAGACGTCGACCTGGACATCGATCAGGTAACCGGTGGCGCCCTGAAGCGAGATCGTGCGGGCGGTGGCGACGGCCATGTCAGGCCACTCCCCGCACGTGGTCGACCTGCACGCCCCCGCCACGTGGGACCAGCACGCCGACGAGGTCGATGCGGACCTCGTCCGGGCGGATCGCGTGGTCGGCCAGCCACCGCGCGGCGAGCCGTCGCAGCCGCGCCGCCTTCCTGGCGCCGACCGCCTCCAGCGGCGTGCCGAAGGCGACCGACGACCGGGTCTTGACCTCGCAGATGACGAGCACCCGCCCGTCGCGCAGAACCAGGTCGATCTCACCGAGGTCGCAGCGCCAGTTCCGGTCCAGCAGGACCATGCCGGCCTCCGTCAGGTGACGTGCGGCCAGGCCCTCGCCGTACTCGCCCAGTGCCGAGCGTTGCTGTGCAGTCGTCGTCATGAGTACCTCCGTGAGCACACTCGCGCACGGCGGCGACGCTTTCGGAGATCACCGGGGCATCCGTGGAGAACCCCGCTCCGGACGACCCTGTGGACGAAATCTGGCTCCCCCCGAGGACGGTCAGCCCTTCGGCGGCTCGATGTCGGACTCGCTGAGCTCCTCGACGTTGACGTCCTTGAACGTCAGCACCTTCACGTTCTTGGCGAACCGCGCCGGCCGGTACATGTCCCACACCCACGCATCGGTCATCGACACCTCGAAGAACACGTCACCGGCCTCGGTGCGCGCCTTCACGTCGACCTGGTTGCACAGGTAGAAGCGACGGTCGGTCTCGACGACGTACTTGAAGATCCCCACCACGTCGCGGTACTCGCGGTAGAGGTGGAGCTCCATCTCGGCCTCGTACTTCTCGAGGTCCTCGGCGCTCATCGGCCGATCTCCATTGACTGCGCCTCCATCGACTCGTGAACCAGCTCGTCGAGCACATTGTCCCCGAGATCGTCCGCGTCGTCGGGCACAGACTCACCCAGCGCGCGCCGTACGTTCACGAACCGCCGGCGGTGGATCTCGCACGGCCCGTGCTCGTCGAGGGCCGCGGAGTGCGCCGAGGTTATGTAGCCCTTGTGGGTGAGGAAGTCGTACTCGGGATACCGCTCGTGCAGGTCACACATGATCCGGTCCCTCGTCACCTTGGCGATCACCGACGCGGCTGAGATGCAGGCGGCGACCCGGTCGCCCTTCCACATCGCCAGACCGGGGACCTCCAGCCCGTCGACCGGGAACCCGTCGGTGAGGACGTACGACGGGCGCACGTCCAGCCGGGCCAGGGAACGGCGCAACGCCTCCACGTTCGCCACGTGCATGCCGAGCCGGTCGCACTCGTCCGGACCGACCACCACCACCGACCAGGCCACCGTTCGCTTGAGGATCTGCTCGTAACAACGCTCCCGTGCCTTGGCCGTCAGCAGCTTCGAGTCCGCCAGCCCGGGCACCTGTCCCCGCTGCCCCTCGGGGAGGATCGCGGCGGCAGCGACCAGCGGACCGGCACAGGCACCGCGACCGGCCTCGTCGACGCCGGCGATCGGCGCCAGCCCGGCCCGGCGCAGGGCTCGCTCGTAGCCGTAGAGACCGGCGTCACGGCGCACGGTCAGTCCTCGGGGCAGCACACTCATAACCGATCCATTGTCACGCGGGAAGCAGGGCGATGTCAGCCGACGGCATCGAAGGTCGCCGGACGGTCGAGCATCTTCGCGTGGTCGAGCGGCCAGACCACCATGAACACCTTGCCGACCACGTCGTCGACCGGGATCAGCCCACCGCCCGGGTCTCCGAGGTGCACCCGGGAGTCCGCGGAGTTGGACCGGTTGTCGCCCTGGACCCAGATGTAACCCTCGGGCACCTCGACCTCGAACTCGATCAGCGACGGCTTCTCCCCCTCGGCGAGGTAGGACTTCTCGTTCAGGGCGACGCCGTTCACGGTGACCCTGCCCCGGTCGTCACAGCAGGCAACGGTGTCGCCGCCGACCCCGATCACCCGCTTCACCAGGTGCCCGCCGGTGGGATAGAGACCGAACAGCTCCAGCGCCTTGGTCACCGGGTTGGTCGCGGTCCGCACCTCCGAGGTGCTCAGCCACCCGCCCGGGTCGGCGAACACGACCACGTCGCCCCGCTCGGCGTCGTCGCTGCCCCAGTAGGAGACCTTCTGGACCAGGATCCGGTCGTTGAGCACCAACGTGTCGTTCATCGATCCCGAGGGGATGTAGAACGCCTGCATGAAGAACGCCTTGATCACGATCGCGAGGACCAGCGCGATCCCGAGCAGCAGCAGCATCTCCTGCCAGATCGGGAGCTGCTTGTCGTCCCGGGAGCGGCGGCTGCCGTCCTGGGAACGGCGGACAGCAGCAGACCGCGGCCCCGTCGTGGTGTCGTCCTCGGAGGATTCCGATTCGGACTTGTCGACGGGGCCGCGGTCGGCGTTGTCTGACGCGTTAGTCACGCGGTGAGCCTAACCAAGGGATGGTCAGCTCGAGGGGGTCGCCTCGCGGAACTCCTTGATCTTCGCGGCCTTCCCGCGCAGGTTGCGCAGGTAGTAGAGCTTGGCGCGACGGACGTCACCGCGGGTGACGACCTCGACGTGGTCGATGATCGGGGTGTGCAGCGGGAAGGTGCGCTCCACGCCGACGCCGAACGACACCTTGCGAACGGTGAAGGTGCGGCGGATGCCGGAGCCCTGCAGGCGGATGCAGACGCCCTGGAACACCTGGATGCGCGAGCGGTTGCCCTCGACGACCTTGACGTGCACCTTGAGGGTGTCACCGGCGCGGAAGGCGGGCACGTCGTCGCGGGCGACGGCCGCGTCGAGCTGGTCAATGACGTTGGTCATGTTGTCTCCTCGCGAGCGCCACAGGTCACCCACGGAACTGGTGTGGTGTGATCATGCCGGTCCCGCTGCTGCGCCGTGCGGTGCTCCCCCTGTGGCAGGTGGACCGCCGACCCACGTCTCGAGACGTGCGGTCGCGACGCGCAGGACCGAGGTCCAAGTCTGCCACAGCCGCTACTCGGCGACGAAATCCACGGGCTGCTCCAGCACCTGCCGGTCGCGGTCGTCGAGCGCCCCCTGCGACAGCTTCGCGAGCAGGTCGGGTCGCCGCTCCGCCGTACGCCGCAGCGCCTGGTCGCGACGCCACCGGGCGATCTGGGCGTGGTGACCGGAGAACAGCACCTCGGGCACGTCGAGCCCGCGCCAGGTCGGCGGCTTGGTGTAGACGGGGTACTCCAGCAGGCCGCCACCCTCCCCGGTCGCGTGCGACTCCTCCGACAAGGACGCGGGGTTGCCCATGAACCCGGGCAGCAGCCGGACGACGGCCTCGATGATCACCAGGGCGGCGACCTCGCCACCGTTGAGCACGTAGTCACCGATGGAGACCTCGCGTACGTCGAAGCGGGTGGCGGCGTGGTCCACGACCCGCTGGTCGATGCCCTCGTAGCGGCCGCACGCGAACACCAGCCACGGCTTCGCGCTCAGCTCCTCGGCGAGGTGCTGGCTCATCGGCTCCCCCGACGGGGTGGGCACGATCAGCGTCGCCGAGTTGTCAGACTCCTGGGCGGCCATGGCCGCCTCACCGTCTGACAACCCGGTGATCTCGTCGAGCGCCTCACCCCAGGGGCCCGGCTTCATCACCATCCCGGCGCCGCCGCCGTACGGGGTCTCGTCGACGGTGTGGTGCCGGTCGTGGGTCCAGCGGCGCAGGTCGTGCACCCGCACGTCGAGCAGCCCGGACTCCTGGGCCTTGCCGACCAGGGACAGGTCCAGCGGGGCGAGGTAGTCGGGGAAGATCGACACCACGTCGATGCGCATCAGGCGCCGCCGCCCTCGTCGTCGGCCGCCGGCTCCAGCAGCCCGGGCCGGTCCTCCACGACGATCCGGCCACCGGGTACGTCGACCGTCGGCACCAGCTGGGACACGAACGGGACCAGGATCTCGCGGCCGTCCTCGGCGCGGATCGACAACAGCTCCTGCGCCGAGCTGTGCAGGACCTCGACGAGCTCACCGACCGGTCGTCCGTCCGTGGTGACCACCTCGAGCCCGACCAGCTGGTGGTCGTAGAACTCGTCCGGGTCCTCGGGTACCTCCGTCGCATCGACGGTGGCGACGAGCAGCAGTCCGCGCGCGGACTCGGCCTGGTTGCGGTCCTTGATCTCGGCGAAGGTGACGAGCAACCGCGACTGGTGCCAGCGGGTGGCCCGCACGGTCAGCATGGAAGGGCGGTCCGGTCCGTGCGGGGCACCGCCGTCGGGTGCCTCGGTGGCGAGGACGATGCCGTCGGCGAAGCGGCGGCCCGGCTCATCGGTGCGCAGCTCGACGGAGACCTCGCCCTTGATGCCGTGCGCCTTGCCGATCCGGCCGACGACCACGTCGGTGGTGCTCATCGCCTCGCTCCTCCTCGTGACGGCTGTCGTTCCCACGCTGACAACGACCCTAGTGACGACGAGATGGGGAGGCCGTTCCCGGCCTCCCCATCTCGTGTGGAGCAGTGTTGCGTCGTGCGGCGGTCAGCGGCGCCGGTCGACGTCCACGAAGTCGACGCGGGCCCCGCCCGTGCCGGCGAGCGCGTTGATCACCGTGCGGATCGCGGTCGCGGTGCGGCCACCGCGGCCGATCACCTTGCCCAGGTCCTCCGGGTGCACCCGCACCTCGAGGATCGAGCCGCGCCGCAGCTGCTTGTCGCGAACGTTCACGTCGTCGGGGTTGTCGACGATCCCCCGGACCAGGTGCTCGAGCGCTTCGGTGAGCATCCGGCTCAGGCCTCGTTCTCGGTGCCCGAGTCGGACTTCGGGTTGTCGACGTTCGAGCCGGCCTTGTCGGCCGGGACCTCGCCGCCGGCCTTCTCCTCGGCCTTGTCGGCGTCAAGCGCCTTGACCTCGGCGGCCTCTGCCTCCTCGGTGGCGCCCTCGGGGGTCTCCGCACCGGGGGTCTCGGTCGCCGCCGGCGCCTCCGCTGCGGGGGCGTCCATCTTCTTCGACGACTTCTTGGTCACCGCCTCGGCCTTGGGCTCGTTCGCGGACTCCTTGAGCGCCTCGTTGAAGATCTCGGCCTTGTCCCGCTTGGGCTCGGCCACCTTCAGGGTGCCCTCGGAGCCGGCCTCACCCTTGAACTTCTGCCAGTCGCCGGTGACCTTGAGGATCGCGGCCACGGCCTCGGTCGGCTGCGCGCCGACGCCGAGCCAGTACTGCGCCCGCTCGGACTTGACCTCGATCAACGAGGGCTCCTCCTTGGGGTGGTACTTGCCGATCTCCTCGATCACCCGGCCATCGCGCTTCTTGCGTCCATCGACGGCGACGATGCGGTAGTACGGCGCACGGATCTTGCCCATGCGCTTCAGACGAATCTTGACGGCCACGAGTGTGGTGTCTCCTTGAGAATTGTGTGTGGGTGAGCGTCTCGGAACCAGGTGGGGACCGGGTCGATTCGCTCGGCGGACGCTGCGCCGCCCGGATGAGAGGGTCCGGGCACGCAGGACTCGACCGCACATTCTGCCAGAGACCCCCGCCGCGGTTCCAATCGGCCGCTCGGCGCTGGTCAGCCCCAGCCGACGACGGCGCCGCGCAGCACGATCCGCTTCGGGTCCTTCAGCACGCCGAGGTCCTCCAGCGGGTTCGCGTCGAAGACCACGAAGTCGGCGGTGGTCCCCTCGGTGAGGGTCCCGTCGAGGCCCAGCCACTCCCGCGCCCGCCAGGAGGCGGCCCCGAGTGCCTGCTCCGAGCTGAGGCCGTACGACGTGAGCTCGAGCACCTCGTCGCCGATGAGGCCGTGCGGCAGCACCCCGCCCGCGTCTGTGCCCGCGTAGATCGCCACGCCGGCCTCGTGGGCGGCGCCGATCGTCTCCCGGCGCCGCTCGAACAGGGCTCGCATGTGCTCGGCGTACTTCGGGAACTTCTCCTCCCCGGCGGCCGCGTAGCTCGGGAAGTTGTTCAGCTGCTTGACCGTCGGCACCAGGGCGACTCCGTTCGCGACCATCGTGTCGATCAGGTCCGTGCTCAGCCCGGTGCCGTGCTCGATGCAGTCGATCCCCGAGTCGATCAGGTCCGGCAGCGCGTGCTCCCCGAACACATGGGCGGTCACCCGGGCACCGCGCTCGTGCGCCGTACGCATCGCCTCGTCCAGCGACGCGCGGGTCCACGACGGCGTGAGGTCGCCGGCGTCGCGCTCGATCCAGTCACCGACCAGCTTCACCCAGCCGTCCCCGCGCTCCGCCTCCTTGGCGACGTAGGTGGCGAGGTCCTCCGGCTCGATCTCGTGGGCGTAGTTGCGGATGTAGCGGCGGGTCCGGGCGATGTGCCGGCCCGCCCGGATCAGCCGCGGCAGGTCGTCGCGGTCGTGGATCCAGGCGGTGTCGGCCGCCGACCCGCAGTCGCGCAGCAGCAGCGCCCCCGCATCCCGCTCGGTGAGCGCCTGCTCCTCCTGGACGTCCTCGGGGACGGCGCCGTTCGCGTCGAGCCCGATGTGGCAGTGCGCGTCGACCAGGCCCGGGACGATCCAGCCATCCGCGACGAGCTCAGCCGAGGCGACCGGCTCGTAGGTGACCTTCCCGTCGACGACGTAGAGGTCTCTGCTCTCACCCTCCGGCAGCACGACTCCGCGGAACCTCAGTGCACTCATACAGCGACGCTATCGCGCCCGGCGTCAGTGCGAGTGGGTGCTGTCCTCCGGATGCGCGATGGCGTGCGGCAGCAGCAGCGGCATCAACGGAGGCGCAACCGACGGGGTGGTCGAGGAGAAGGTGATCCCGTTCGGGCTCGCGCCGACGTCGACGGTGTAGAGCGCGGTGCGCGACGGTACGTCGACCGCGGTGACCGTGTCGTCGAAGGCGTTGGTGACCCAGACCCGGCCGGTGTCGTCGGCGGCGAGACCGTGCGGACCGGAGCCGGTCCGGACCGACCCAAGCACGATGAACTCGTCGATGTCGATGATCGACACGGTGTCGCCGGGACGGTCCGGGGTGCCCTGGTTCGCGACGAGCAGCACGTCGTCGACCAGCAGGATCTGCGCGGGGGCCGCGGGCATCTCCAACCGACCGGTGATGGTGCCGCTGGGCAGGTCGACCGCCACCACCTCACGCGTGCCCGCCACCGAGATGTAGGCACGGTCAGCGTCGGGCGTGATCGCCACCTGGACCGGAGACGAGCCGACCCGGACCCGGCCGGTGATCGCCCCGGTCCGCGTGTCGACCACGTCCAGGCTGCCGCCGCCGGTGTTGGCGACCACCGCGACGCGGCCGGACTGGTCCAGCCGGACGCCGTGCGGCGCACCGACCAGCTCGACGGCGATGTCGCGACGCAGGTCCGGGGTGTAGCGGGTGACCCGTCGGTCCACGGCCGTGGTCACGTAGACGTTGCCGTGCAGGTCCTCCACCACGTGTGCGGGGTGCCGGCCGGTGCGCGCGTGGTCGGCGACGCTCAGCTTCTCGGCGTCGATCCGGACCACGGCTCCGGCCCCGGAGACGGCCAGCACCGACCGGCCGTCGGCGGTCGCCTGCACGTTGTGCGGCGCGGCGATCCCCTCCAGCGTGGTCACGTGCTCGCCGGTCGCCGCGTCCAGGACGGTGATCGAGCCCGCCGCCTCGTTCGCGACCCACACCGACCCGTCCGGTGCGGAGTCGGCCGACCCGGACCCGTTCGAGGCGTGCGGCTCCGCTGTGAGCTGGGCGGGTGCGCAGGCGGCAGCGGCGAGCATGACCGTGGGCAGGAGAAGGCCGACGAGCCGATGACGAGGAGCAGGCACGAGCCCTCCCGGTGGGTGCGCAGAACGAGTCACCCCAGGGTGCCCCCCGCCGTACCGCCTGCGCCGCGGTCGAACGGCCCGCGCCGGGTGGACCTTGGTCCCGGGCTACTGCTTGGGGAGGTACTTCGAGAACTCCTTGGGCAGCTCGAAGTCCTCCGGGCTCGCCTCTGGTCCGTCCTGGGGCAGGCCGAACGGGTTGCCGCCGTCGGAGCTCTTCTGTGCGGCCGCCTTCTCCTGCTGCGCGCGCTTGGCGGGGTTGCCCGAGACCCGCTTGGCCTTGCCCTTCTTCGGGGCCTGCTTGCCCTTGCCGCGTTTGCCCGCGCCGGGCATCCCCGGCATCCCTGGCATGCCCGGCATCCCCGGCATGCCGCCGCCCTTGGCCATCGACATCATCATCTTGCGGGCCTCGAAGAACCGGTCCACGAGCTGGTTCACGTCGGAGACCTGGACGCCGGACCCCTTGGAGATCCGCATCCGCCGGGACCCGTCGATCAGCTTCGGGTTGTCCCGCTCGGCCGGCGTCATCGACTGGATGATCGCCTGGATCCGGTCGATCTCGCGCTCGTCGAAGTTCTCCAGCTGCTCGCGGAACTGGCCCATGCCGGGCAGCATGCCCATGATCTTCGACAGCGAGCCCATCTTCCGGATCGCCTGCATCTGCTCCAGGAAGTCGTCGAGGGTGAAGTCACCGCCCTTGCCGGTCAGCTTGGCCGCCGCCTTGGCGGCCTGCTCCTGGTCGAAGGTCTTCTCCGCCTGCTCGATCAGGGTGAGCATGTCGCCCATGTCGAGGATGCGGGAGGCCATCCGGTCGGGGTGGAACAGGTCGAAGTCGGTCAGCTTCTCGCCGGCCGAGGCGAACATCACCGGCTTGCCGGTGACCGAGGCGATCGAGAGCGCGGCACCACCGCGGGCGTCGCCGTCGAGCTTGGTGAGCACGACGCCGTCGTAGCCGACCCCGTCGAGGAAGGCCTGGGCGGTGTTCACCGCGTCCTGGCCGATCATCGCGTCGACGACGAAGAGCACCTCGTCGGGCTGCACCGCGTCGCGGATGTTCGCGGCCTGGCGCATCAGCTCCTCGTCGACACCGAGCCGGCCGGCGGTGTCCACGATCACCACGTCGTGCAGGGTGCGCCGGGCCTCGTCCACGCCGGCGCGGGCGACCGCCACCGGGTCGCCGACCCCGTTGCCGGGCTCCGGAGCGAACACCTTGACGCCGGCCCGCTCCCCGTTGACCTGGAGCTGGTAGACCGCGTTCGGCCGCTGGAGGTCCGCCGCGATCAGCAGCGGGCTGTTGCCCTGCTCCTTGAGCCACAGCGCCAGCTTCGCCGCGAGCGTCGTCTTACCCGCGCCCTGAAGACCCGCGAGCATGATCACCGTCGGCGGTGTCTTCGCGAACCGGAGCCGTCGGGTCTCGCCGCCGAGGATGGTGACGAGCTCGTCGTTGACGATCTTGATGATCTGCTGCGCCGGGTTCAGCGCACCGCTGACCTCCTCGCCGCGGGCCCGCTCCTTGACCGCGGCGACGAACTGCTTGACCACCGGCAGCGCGACGTCGGCCTCGAGCAGCGCGATCCGGATCTCCCGCGCGGTCGCGTCGATGTCGGCTTCCGAGAGCCGGCCCTTGCCACGCAGGTTCTTGAACGTGTCGGCAAGCCGGTCAGAAAGAGTCGCAAACAATGGTGGTCAGTCCTCGTGTCCATGACGGGTCATCGGTCCGCCGCGGCAGATCGGGCCGCACGGCGTTAGGCGTCAAGGGTAACCGTGCTGCGGAGCGCCCGTCGCACACCGTGCGCGGCGGCCGCCGCCCGTTCCTCGCTCAGCGCCCCGGCCGCCGGCTCCTGCACGTAGAACACGTCCACCGCCTGCGGGCCGAACGTGGTCAGGTGCGCGGACCTGACCGTGATGTCGAGCGCCGCGAGTGCGCGGCAGACCAGGTGCACCCCGCCCGGTCGGTCCTCGACGCGGACCTCGAGCACGGTCGCCTGCCAGGACGCGTCGTGCCGGACCGCGACGGACGGCTCGAGCCGCCGGCGTTCCGCGGGGATCCGTCCGACCGGATCCAGCCTGCCTTCGAGGATCGCCTCCAGGTGCTGTCGGAGCAGGGCCGGGTCCGGACCCGGGTCGTCGACCTCCCAGACGGATACGGCGTACTCCCCCTGCGTCCACGCCCGGGCCGCCCGGATGGAGATCCGGTGTACGGCGAACGTGCCGGCTGCAGCCGCGAGCAGGCCGACCCGGTCCCCCGACACGACCGTGACCCGGCTGCCGCCGGTCGAGGGCTGCACCGTGACGTCGACCCGGGTCGGATCGAGCCGCACCCGCTCCTCCACCTCCACCGACTTGTCAGGCGGTGGAACCGCTGTAGGGGACGTAGCGCCTGACAAGTCGGTGAGAACGGCGCGCACGCGGCGGACGAGGTGGCCGACCAGGCCGGCACGCCAGGAGGTCCACGCGGCGGCCGCGGTGGCCCGGGCGTCGGCCTCGGTGAGCGCCGCGAGCAGGTCGAGGGTCTCCACGTCGCGCACGCGGTCCGCCACGAAGCCGACGGTCGCCGGGTCCTCGATGTCGCGGGTGGTGGCCACCTCGGCGAGCAGCAGGTGGTGCCGCACCAGCCTCCGGACCAGGCCCACCTCGGTGGCGCTGAACCCCATCCGGCGCGCGACGGCTGCGGCGACCGGCTCGCCCGCGATGCTGTGGTCGCCCGGTCCACCCTTGCCGATGTCGTGCAGCAGCGCCGCCACCATGAGCACGTCGGGACGGCTCACCCGCCGGATCAGCGCCGACGCCTCGATGCAGGTCTCCACCAGGTGCCGGTCCACGGTGAACCGGTGCACCGGCGAGGCGTGCGGGAGCAGGCGCACCCGGTCCCACTCCGGCAGCAGACGGTCCAGGGCCGCGGTCTCGTCCAGGGTCTCCCAGACCCCGAGCAGCCCGGGTCCGGCCGCCAGCAGGCGCACCACAAGGTTCCGGGTCTCCGGGGTCCACGGCTCCTGCGGTGCGGGGGACTCGCGGACCAACCTGGCCGCGGTTGCCGGGGCGAGCACGAGGTCGCGTCCGGCGGCCTCCGCGGACGCCCTGAGCAGCAGCAGCGGGTCCCGTCGCGGTTCCGCACGCCGGTCGAGAACCACCTCGCCGGAGGCCAGGGCCAGGCCCGGCGCGAGCGGTTGCAGGGCCGGGCCACGCCGCGATCCCGCCCGGGCCGGCGTGGCCAGCACCGCGTCCGCTCGTCGCCAGGTGAGCCGGCTCAGGTGGGTCATCCGGCGACCCAGCCCGCGCACGTGCCGCTGGGCGGCCCCGGCGTCCGGCAGGGTCAGCCCGATGGCGAGGTCCTCCCACAGCTCGGGCGAGACCCGGTTGGTGCCGCGCCCGGCCACGTCGTGGAGCACGTCCCGGACGTCGAGCAGCCGGCTGTGGCACCGCTCGAGGTCGGTGTGCGGCACGTCGACCGACCAGGTCGCGACCAGCGCGTTGAGCACGGTGGCGTCGCGCAGCCCGCCCGCGGACTCCTTCAGGTCCGGCACGGAGACCTGCGCGAGCTCGCCCGTCCGGCGACCACGGCGGGCCACCGTCTCCCGCAGCTCAGGCAGGCGCCGCCGGGCATCGCGGCGCCAGCCGGCGAGCAGCGTGGTGCGCAGGCGCAAGGTCAGCGACGGGTCGCCTGCGAGATGCCGGGCGTCGAGCAGACCGAGCGCCACCCGCAGGTCGTCCTCAGCAGCGGTGGTCACCTGTGACATCGACCGCACCGCGTGGTCGACCGTGGTACCGGAGTCCCTCTGCGGGTACCAGAGGCAGGTCGCCACCTCGCCCACCTCCACGTCCTCGTCGTGGACCAGGACCACGTCGAGGTCACTGAACGGCGCGAGCTCGCCGCGCCCGTAGCCACCGACCGCGACCAGCGCCAGG
>JAICRS010000090.1 GCA_025966335.1 Nocardioidaceae bacterium | reverse complement strand
GGCGGCCTCAACCTGAACGTCGACCGGTTCGGCTACACCGACGACCAGGACCGGCTCCTCGGCGACGAGGCTGCCGAGCTGGTCCTCCGTGGCGCCTGGCGGGGACGCCCCCTGCAACCGTGGTCGGACCTCGAGGTCGTCGAGCGGCACGGCAGCGACGTGATGCCGGTCGACGTGGGGACCGTCGAGGGCCGGATCACCCTCACGTCGTACGTCTGGCCCGACCAGCTCGCACGGCGCGAGCGGCTCGCGCAAGCGCTGCGGATCGCCGCGGAGCATCCGGTGGAGGTACGCCGCCAGGACGCGGTCTCGTTCGTGCGTGACATCGAGCTCGTCGAGGGAACCACCACGGTGCTGTGGCACTCGGTGATGTGGCAGTACCTTTCGTACGCGGACCAGGAGGCGGTCACCGCCCGGGTCCGGGAGCTCGGCGCGGCCGCCGGTGCGAGCTCGCCGTTCGCGCACCTGTTCCTCGAGCCCACCCGCCGGACGCAGGGGGCCGACCACGAGTTCCTGGTGGTGCTGCGACTCTGGCCGACCGGCGAGCGGCGGATCCTCGGCCGGTCCGTGGGCCACGGAGTACCCACAACCTGGGAGTAAACCTCTCGACGCCGGTGGCCGGTCGTGCGAAGGTGGCCGGAGCACCCGAGTCGATGGAGGTCCCATGTCAGCCGACGACAGCGCCACTCCGGCGAACGACGATCTGAAGGCCAAGATGCGCGAGGCGCTCAACCGCAAGCAGGCCGCCGGACACCCGGACGACTCGGCCGGCTCCCGGGCCAAGGCGCACGGCCCGGAGGTGACCGGCGGCGCGACCCCGAAGATGCACCGGCGCAAGGCCGGCGGCGGGGGTGCGTGAGGTATCCCACGCACCCGGTGTCTCCCCTGAGCGGTGACCTTTCGGCACGATAGGGGGACGCCAAGACGAGGAGTGTGGGATGCAGTTCGGTCGCAGCTACGAGGAGTTCGAGGTCGGTGCGACCTACAAGCACTGGCCCGGCAAGACGGTCACCGAGTACGACGACCACCTGTTCTGCCTGATCACGATGAACCACCACCCCCTGCACCTCGACGCCAACTACGCCGAGAACACCACGCAGTTCGGCAAGAACGTCGTGGTCGGCAACTACATCTACTCGCTGCTGCTCGGGATGAGCGTGCCCGACATCTCCGGGAAGGCGATCGCGAACCTGGAGGTCGAGTCGCTGCGGCACGTCGCGCCGACCTTCCACGGCGACACGATCTACGGTGAGACCACCGTGCTCGACAAGTGGGAGTCGAAGTCCAAGGACGACCGCGGCGTCGTCCACGTGGAGACCAAGGGCTACAACCAGGACGGCACGCTGGTGTGCGTCTTCCGGCGCAAGGTGATGGTGCCCAAGGACAGCTACCTCGAGGCGCGTGGCGGTGAGCAGCCCGGACGCCCGACGCTGATGGAGCCCGCCACCAAGGACTGAGGGGCAGCTGCTGATGGAGCTCTGGCTGGTCCGGCACGGGGAGACCGAGTGGAGCCGCGACCACAAGCACACCTCGGTCACCGACCTCCCGCTGACCGAGAACGGTGTCGCGGTCGCCAAGCAGCTCGCGCAACGGCTGCACGGACAGGAGTTCGACCTGGTCCTCACCAGTCCGCGGGAGCGTGCCCGGCGTACCGCCGAGCTGGCCGGTTTCGGCGACGCCGAGCTCGACGAGGACCTGGTCGAGTGGGGCTACGGCGACTACGAGGGGATCACCACGGCGGAGATCCGGGAAACCGTGCCCGGCTGGACCGTGTGGACCCACGGGTCGCCCGGCGGCGAGTCGGCCGAGGACGTCGGTGAACGACTCGACCGCGTGATCGCCCGGGTACGACGCCACGACGGGCGGGCACTCGTGTTCGGACACGGCCACGCGCTGCGCGCCCTCGCCGCGCGGTGGATCGACCAGCCCGTCGCCGAAGGCCGCTACTTCCGGCTCGACACCGCAACCGTGTGCACCCTCGGCTACGAACGGGAGACCCCGGTCCTGCTGCGTTGGAACAGCTGACCGCATCTGGTCTTGGCGCGGTGCCACCAGCACCAGCACCAGCCCCCAGCGCCAGGCCCCTGCACCAGCCCCTCAGCACCATTCAGTTGCAACGGCATCAGATCTCGCCGCAGAAGGTGCCGTTGCGACTGAGTGGCGTGTGCGAGCCTGCTCCATCGGCAGGGAAGTCGCAATCGCACATGTGTGTCCGTTGGACACGTTTTTCGCGCTGATCCGTGCTGTTCCAGCACATGTGTGCTGGAACGGTCGGCGCCGCAGTCGCGTCCAGGTCTGCCACCAGTTGCATCTAGCACCGGTTTTGCGGGTCGTTGACGCGCCCATGTGACCGTGGTCCCGTCGAGGGGAGTTTGGCCATGGATTTGTCACGTAGAGAAGTCCTTCAGATCGGAGGGTTGAGTGCGCTTGCGGTCGCAGGGCTGACCGTCCCGTTCAACGGCAGCGTGTCCGCGAAGTCGGCGAGCCTGCTGGACGAGGACCTGATGCCGCGTCCGTACCGCACGGAGTTCACCCGCCCACCGGTGCTCCGGCCGGTCGCGGAAGGCACGGACGAGCTCGGGAAGTACGCGAAGTTCGTCATCAACCAGGCGGCGGGGACGGCTCCGTTCCTCCCCCATGTGGGGGACACCCCGGTGTGGGGCTACGGGGGACGGGTGGCCGGACCGACCATCCACCTGGAGGCGGGCACCCGGGCGATCGTCCAGATGCGCAACCGGCTGCCGGAGAAGCACCCGATGTTCGGGCACACGTTCAAGACGTCGACCCACCTGCACGGCAACGCGTCGTTGCCGGAGTACGACGGGTACGCGGACGACCTGACCCTGCCCGGGTTCACCAAGACCTACCACTGGCCCAGCAACTGGCAGCCGGCCCGCACGCTGTGGTACCACGACCACGCGTCCCACACGACGGCACAGAACGTCTACACCGGCCTCATCGCGCAGTACCACGTGCACGACGCGGTCGAGCGCGAGCTGCTGCCGCAACGGCCCTACGACGTCCCGCTGACGATCGGCGACGTGATGTTCGCCGCCGACGGCAGTTTGGGCTACGACGACCGCGACCACTCCGGCGTGTGGGGCGACGTGGTCACCGTCAACGGCCGGCCGTGGCCGGTGATGAAGGTGCAGCGCCGGGTCTACCGGTTCCGCTTCGTGAATGCATCGGTGTCCCGCTCCTACCGGTACGTGCTGGAGCCGGGCGGCTCGTTCCACGTCGTGGCGACCGACGGCGGGCTGATGCCGAAGTCGCAGGAGGTCGGCCAGTTCCGCCAGGCCCCTGCGGAACGCTACGAGGTGCTGATCGACTTCGCGCAGTACGCTCCCGGCACGCGGGTCGAGCTGCGCAACCTCAGCAACGAGAACAACCGGGACTTCGATCACACCGACAAGGTGATGGCGTTCGACGTCACCGACGAGCCGTTCGACAAGAGCGACCCGACCTGGAACCGGATCCCGAACGAGATGGTCAGCAGCGCCGCGATGAGCCTGCGTCCCGACCAGGCGATGCGCCGGCGGTTCATGGAGCTGAAGAAGAGCGACCTGACCAACATCTGGAGCATCAACGAACGCACCTGGGCCGACGTCACGAACAGCGGCTACAAGGAGGTGTTCGCCAACCCGGGGCTCGGCGACATCGAGATCTGGAAGATCGACAACCACTCCGGTGGATGGTTCCACCCGATCCACATCCACCTCGTCGACTTCCAGATCATCAGCCGCAACGGCAGGCCGCCGTTCCCCTACGAGCTCGGGCCCAAGGATGTGGTCTACTGCGGCGAGGACGAGACCGTCGAGGTGCTGATGAAGTTCGGTCCGCACCGCGGCAAGTACATGATCCACTGCCACAACCTGCCGCACGAGGACCACGACATGATGGTCCAGTTCAGCGTGGGCCTGCGTGACGACGTGCCCGACGAGCACGACCCGATCGCCGCGGACCCGCCCGTCCGGGACCCCGACGGCGACGACCTGCCGGTCTCCCGGATCGAGCAGGAGGTCTTCGACCCCTACGACCCGACCGAGGAGCCAGGCGAGGAGCCGACCGACGAGCCCAGCGAGGAGCCGACCGACGAGGAGACGAGCTCCACCGACGACCCGACCGACGGTGAGACTGACTCCACCGACGACCCGACCGACGGTGAGACTGACTCCACCGACGATCCGTCGGGTGGTGAGACCGGCTCCACCGGCGGCGAGACGACGCCGTCCGACCCGGAGACGACCGCGACCGAGACGCCGACCACGACGGTCCCCGACCCCGCACCGACCACGACGGTCCCCGAGCCCACGCCGACCACGACCCGCAGGCCACGCCGGCGCAAGACCCGGGAGCCACGCGAGCCGCGAGACCGCCGTAGTCGCCGGGGACGATGATCCGTGGCTGGCGCCTGATCGTCGCCGTCATCATCGTGGTGGCGGCGACCTGGTGGCTGCGCACGGAAGTGGTCGACTCGGTGTCCGTGTCTTCGGGCAGCATGGCGCCCACGGTCTGCACGGGGGACCGGTTGCTGGTCCTGCGCGCCGGTGCCGGTGACGACGCAGGCCGCGGGGACCTGGTCACGTTCCACGACCCGGTCGAGGACCGCGCCACGCTCAAGCGCGTGGTGGCGGTGGCCGGTGACGTGGTGGAGGTGCGGGACGGGGTCCTGTTCATCAACGACGAGCGGGTCGAGGAGGGATACGTCGACTACCGCACCGTCGACGGCTCCTGGTTCGGCCCGGTGGAGGTCAACGCCGATGCGCTGTTCGTGCTCGGCGACGAACGCGAGTTCTCGGTGGACTCGCGCGACTACGGATCCATCGCGCGCGCGGCCGTGGACGGCCGGGTGGTGGCCCGGTTGTGGTCGGCCTGCCCGGCCGAGGAGCCGTCCCGCAGCCCCAGCAGTCCCCAGTCCTCGAGCGCCTCCACCAGTCCTGGGACACAGGTGAGCCCGCGAAGCTCCGACGCGGTGAACCAGCCGGCGTCGGTCGCGTCGTCGGCGGCGCGGACCGCCGCCGGGTCGACGCCGTCACGAGCGGTGCACCGGTAGTCGCGGATCTCGAAGACGCCGCCGTCGGGCGCGTCGCGTTCGACCGCGCCCACTAGCTCACCCACGTCGACGTGCAGCCCGGTCTCCTCGAGCACCTCACGGGCGCAGGCGTCGGCATCGGACTCGCCGGGTTCGACACGGCCGCCCGGCACGGACCAGCATCCGCGGGCCGGTTCGTTGGCGCGGCGGACCAGCAGGAACCGACCGGCAGCGTCGATCACGATGCCGCCGACGCACTGCACACGGGCGCGGTCCACGACGCCGACATTAGGCGATCGCGCCTGCCGATGCTTGACGGAGGACTTTCTGGGCACGAGCGTTACCCCATGACCCTCGCCGCCAGCTGTCCACGTTGCTCGTCGCCGGTGTCCGGCGACGGGGCGCAGTGGCGGTGCCTGGACCACGGTGCGATCACACCGTTGTGGCGACCCGCCACGGCCAGCTACGAGGCGATGGCCGAGCATCTCCTGCAATGCACGTCGATCCCGACCCTGCTCCCGTGGCCGCTGAGTCCCGGCTGGACGATCACCGACTTCGGTTGCGTCGGTCACCAGGACGGGGAGGCGAAGGCCAGCATCAGCTCCTGCTCCGGGGTCAGCGACCTGGACGGGGTGGTCGAGCTGACCGTGGTGGCCGAGGAACCCGGGGTCGGGCTCGGCGCCCGGTGTGCGGGAATCGACCGCACCGACCCCGGTGCCGAGATCGGCGAGGGGCCTCCGCACGTGAAGGTCCGCGTCAGCGGCCATCCGATCTCGTTGTGGTCGGTGTCGACCAGCGAGACCAGCTCCGAGTTCGACCGGTCCGTGTTCGCCGGCGAGGCACAGGGCCGCTGGTTGTGGATCGTGCTCCGCCCGGCGTCTGCGGCGCTGCTGCTCAACGACGAGTGGATCCTGTGCGACGCCAACGAGCTCGGTCCCGAGCTGATCGAGCTTCCGTTCGGAGGGAACCCGCCGCCATGGTGAACCAGGACAGTCACGTCGCGTCCGTCGTACTCCCGCTTCCGGTCCGCGACTGCTGGCCCTACTTCCGGGAGCCCGAGCTGGTGCGCGAGTGGCACGGCTGGGAGTACGACGGGCTCGACGCGGAGATCACCGAGATCTTCGTCGACGGTGCCACGTTCAGCGAGGACCACCGCACGATCAACCTCGGCACCCACCTGTTCAACTTCTTCGAGGACGAGGGCACCACCCGCGTGGAGGTGCACCGGGCGCCGCTGGACGAGGGCAGCGAGTGGGCCGACTACGTGCCGGACATCGACGAGGGCTGGACGAGCTTCCTCCAGCAGCTTCGGTTCAAGCTCGAACGGCATCGCGACGACGCGCGACGGACGCTGTTCTACAGCGGCACGCCGAAGGACCCGACCACGTCACCGGTCCAGCTGCTCGGTCTCGGCCAGGTCGGGCTGCAGCAGGTCGGTGCACCGTTCGGCGCCACGGTCGGGCCGGGTGACGCACTGACCGGGTCGGTCTGGTTCATCTCGAAGAACCAGGTCGGGGTCACTGTCGACGACTGGGGAGACGGGCTGCTAGTCGTCGCGAACGGACCGGCCGGCGGGCCGCCGTACGCCAAGGGCGAGGCGATCCTGACCACGTACGGCCTCGATGACCAGAAACGCGCCGCGCTGACCGACCGGTGGAGCACCTGGTGGAGGAAGCACTACTAGGCTCAGGCCCGTGCGCATCGACCTCCACACCCACAGCAACCGATCGGACGGGACCACCTCACCGTCGGACCTGGTGCGCCATGCGTCCGAGGTCGGCATCGACGTGCTCGGTCTCACCGACCACGACACCACCGAGGGGTGGGACGAGGCGGCGGACGTCGCCGAACGGGTGGGGCTGAGCCTGGTCCGCGGCATCGAGCTCAGCTGCAAGCTGGCGGGGTACGGCGTGCACCTGCTCGCCTACCTGCCCGACCCGACCCATCCCGCGCTGGCCGAGGAGCTGGAGCGGATCCTCGACGGCCGCAGCTCCCGACTGCCCGCGATCCTCGACAAGCTCCGCGACCTCGGCATCGACATCGAGGCCGAGGACGTACGGCGGCTGGCCGGTGAGGCCGCTGCGATGGGCCGCCCGCATGTGGCCGACGCCCTGGTGGCCAAGGGAATCGTGGCAAGCAGGAAAGAGGCCTTCGACCGGTACCTCGGCACGGGCGGTCCCGCCTACGTCAAGCGGTATGCGGCCGACCTGCACCAGATGGTCGGCACGGTCGCGGCCGCCGGCGGGGTGACCGTGCTCGCGCATCCGTGGGCCTCACGGCACAACTTCGACGCGCTCGACGCCGCCGGACTGGCGGCACTGAAGGAGATCGGCCTGTCCGGGATCGAGGTGGACCACCAGGACCACGACGCGTCGACCCGCGAGCGGCTGCGCGAGATCGCCCGGGACCAGGATCTGGTCATCACCGGCTCGAGCGACTACCACGGTGACGGCAAGGTCGACCACGAGCTGGGCTGCAACACCACCGCCCCGGCCGAGTACGAACGCCTGATCGCCCTGGCCGAGAAGGCCGCCATCGCCTCGGGACGGACCACGCCCGAAGTCGTGCGCCCGTGAGCGACCTGGTCAACCTCGTCCTGCTGACCGAGGTGTTCGTGACGCTGTTCGTGATCATGGACCCGGTCGGCACCATCCCGATCTTCCTGTCCCTGACCAGTGGCCGGTCCGCGGCGTCCTCCAAGCGCGCTGCCTGGCAGGCGGTCGCCGTGTCGTTCTCGGTGATCGTCGCCTTCGCCTTCTTCGGTCAGCAGATCCTCGCCTACCTGCACATCTCGCTGCCCGCGCTGCAGGCCGCCGGCGGCCTCCTGCTCCTGCTCGTCGCCCTCGAGCTGCTGACCGGCAAGGAGCAGGAGGCCACCGCGACGTCCGGTGCGAACGTCGCGCTGGTCCCGCTGGGCACGCCCCTGATGGCGGGCCCGGGAGCGATCGTGGCCACGATGGTGTTCACCCGCCAGGTGGACAGCGTCGCCGGGTTCACCGCGGTCGCCCTCGGTGTGGTGCTGGTGCACGTCTCGCTGTGGCTCGCGATGCGGTTCTCGCTGCCGATCCTGCGGCTGATCCGGGAGAGCGGCGTGCTGCTGGTGACCAGGATCGCGGGTCTCCTGCTGTCCGCGATCGCGGTCCAGCTCGTGGCGGACGCGGTCCGGGCGTTCATCGCCGGCGAGGGCTGAGCTCGGCTCAGCTCGTGCGCTGGCCCACCGGACCTGCGCCGACCTCCTGCCGACGCTCCTTCGGAACCTTCGTGATCAGCGTCAGCGCCACCGAGACCAGCGCGATGATGCCCATCGTGCTGTAGGACAAGGTGTACGCCGGGGTGCCGTCCCCATCGCCGAGCAGGGTCGAGATGACGATCGGTCCGATCACGCCGCCGAGGCTCCAGCCGACCAGCATCAGCCCGTAGATGGCGCCGGCGTTCTTCACGCCGAAGAAGTCACCGGCGGTGGCCGGCATCGTCCCGAACCCGCCTCCGTAGCAGAGGTAGACGATCGCGGCGAGGACGAAGAACAGCACCTGGTTCGAGGCGTGCGGCATGAGCAGCAGGCAGACGCCTTGCAACGCGAGCATCGCCGCGAACGCCGGCATCCGGCCGATGTAGTCGGAGGCGGCGGCCCAGACGATGCGTCCACCACCGTTGAAGATCGCGAGCACGCCGACGATGGTCGCCGCGCCGGCCGCGGTGTAGCCGGCGATGCCGGTGGCGCTGGCGGCGGCCACCGAGATCAACGCGATCCCGGCAGTGACGTTCAGGGTCAGAATCGCGGTCAGGAGATACCACTGGGGCGTCCGCAGCGCCTCGCCCTGGTCGTACTCCTTGAGCGTCGCGCCCTCGTCCTTGCCGCCGGCCTCGTGACCGGGTACGACGAAGTCCGCGGGCGGGTTCTTGAAGAACGAGGCGCCGATCAACGACATCACGAGGTAGCCGATGCCGAGCGGCAGGAAGGCGCCGGTGGGGTCGTCAGGGTCCCGGTCGATCAGCCACTGGGCGACCGGGGAGGTCAGCACCGCGCCGAACCCGAAGCCACCGACCGCGAGGCCGGTGATCAGCCCCTTCTTGTCGGGGAACCACTTCTGCAGCATCGCGATCGGCACGATGTAGGCGAAGCCGAGGCCGAAGCCGCTGATCACGCCGTAGCCGAGGATGATCAGCCACAGCTGGTCGCCGTTGGAGGCGAAGGAGGCCAGGACGACGCCGATCGCGTAGATCACGCCACCGGCGAGGGCGACGACACGCGGGCCCTTCTTGTCCTGGATCCGGCCGCCGATGTAGCTGCCGATGAAGATCATCGCGATCGTGACCGTGAACGGCAGCGACGCCTGCACCTTGCTCAGCTGGAACGGCTCCGCCTCCTGCAGAGCCGCGGAGAAGACGCTCCATGCGTAGACCGCACCGATCGAGAACTGCAGCAGCATCGCCGCCGCGACGAGCAGCCACCTGTTCATGCCGGGCGTCTTCGCACCGGTTGTGTCGGTGCCGCGCGTGGCCGGGGGATCCTGGTGCGCCATGCTGGTGTCCTTCCTCGTGGCCGTCGCGGGTGCGCGTTCAGCCCTGGTATCGGATCGGTTCCCCGCGCTCGAGCCGCTCGCGCTGGGGGACGACGGTGTACTTCGGGTCTCGTGCCGAGGCCTGTCCGGCTTCGAAGACGCCGAACCGGGTGCAGGCCGACCCGGCCATCAACGCCACCCCGGAGAGGGCGGAGACGGTCCTGCTGCGCCCGGCCACCAGGGTGCCGACCGCCCCGAGCACGGTCAGGGCCTTGCTCGCCTGCATCAGCCGCCCGGCCTTCCCCTGGTGCAGAGGCTCGGCGGCGATCCCCATCGAGGACTCCATCCGGTGCCCGGCTGCCAGCTCGAGCAGCGCACCGCCCGCGGCCATCCGTCGAGCGGGACCCGCCTGGTCGGTCGGCGACGCGAGCATGCCCATCCCGCCGGATGCGGCGGCGGCCGAGCCGACGAACACGAACGGGAGCTCCCGGAACGCGGTGTGCCACGACGGGGTCGCGGTGTCGGAGAGCAGCACAGCGGTGTAGGCGGCCACGGGCGGGGCCATCACCGCGGCGACCATCCCCGCGGGCCGGCCGAGCGTCGACACCAGCCGCAGCGGTCCGCGCGGACTGTCCCCGGGCAGCAGGTCGACCAGCTCGGCGGCCGCCGCCATCGCGGCGAAGGGGCCGTACGTCGAGAGGATCCACGTGCCGACCGACATCGGTGACGTCAGCTTGGCGGTGCGCAGCATGTTCAGGAAGCGTTCGGGTCGGCCGAGGTCGTGGACCAGCGCGCCGAGGCTGACCGACAACGCTCCGAGCGCTGTCGCCCGCCCGACCCGGCGCAGCACCGGACGGTCGGTCAGGTCGGCGCCCGCGGCGAGCAGCGAGGACCCGGCAGCCAGTCCGCCGGCGAAGAGGTAGATCGGGATGTCGGCCTTCCACGGCGACGGCTTGACTACCGGCCGGCCGTAGTAGGAGGTGAACGTCGCCTCCGGCACCATCGACTGGTCACCGCCGCCACCCCCGCCACGGCGCCGCTTGCCTCCGCGGCGCCCGCCCTTCGAGCCGACGACCGCGTCGCGGCCCGGGACGGTGTCCACCGGACCGGAACGGTCGACCGCCGGGCTCACCGTCGCCCGCCTACGAACGAGACGACCGCGCCCACGAGGAGTGCGGCTGCTGCTGCGGAGGCGCGGTTGAACATCTGGGGCAGGTCGCGGGTGGTCACCACCGGGTCCGGCGGCATCCCGTAGACCTCAGGCTTGTCGAGGAGCAGGAAGAATGCGCCGGCACCGCCGACCCCGTCCTCCGGGTCGTTGCCGTAGAGACGGGCGTCCATGATCCCGTCGGCGTGCAGCTTGTCCACCCGGTTCTGGGCGCGCTCCCGCAGCTCGTCGACATCCCCGAACTGGATCGACTCGGTGGGGCATGCCTGCGCGCACGCCGGTCGCTTTCCGGCGTCGAGCCGGTCGTAGCAGAGCGTGCACTTCTGGGCGATGCCCACGTTCTTGGCGCCCGCGGGCCCGTCGCGGCGCTCGATCACGCCGTAGGGGCAGGCCGGGACGCAGTACCCGCAGCCGTTGCAGACGTCGGGCTGGATGTAGACGTTGTCGAACTCGTTGCGGATGAT
>JAICRS010000190.1 GCA_025966335.1 Nocardioidaceae bacterium | reverse complement strand
CTGAGCAGCGGGTACCCGCCGTCCTCCAGTCCGGCCAGCCGCTCGAAGGGGTTGTGCACACCGGGATCCCCGCCGCGCAGGTACGAGTACCCGGCCGCCATGACGTACAACGGCACCATCGGCAGGCCCAGGCAGGCGACGTACTGCCAGCTGTGCCGCTCCTCATGACCGAGCAACCGCGGCCGCACCTCCAGCCAGGAGCGGTCGTGCCGGGTGAGCACAACGTTGCCGACCGTGAACACAGGCACGGCCGGGAACCCCAGCCGGTAGCCGCCGGCCAGGACCAGACCGCGCGGCCCCGGGCCCGGCTCCGCCGACCCGACCCGCGCAACGGCCAGGCCGAGCAGCGTCGACCCGTTGACCGCGTTGAGCACCTGCTTGACCCGCCACCACGTCATGGCCGCCATTCTGCACGCGAGACCACGCGTCTCGGATCGTGGACGGAGTGTGCACATGCTGAGACGCGCTCGTAGGCTGAGCGTGCTCATCGAGAGGGGCAGAGGGAACGGCCCTGTGAAGCCCCGGCAACCCGCCACCGCGCGAGGAACCGCCTCTCGGTCTCCATCCGGAGCCGACGCGACGACTCAGCGGAGGCCACGGTGCTAATTCCGTCCCGAGCCGAGAGCCGGCTCAGGGAAAGATGAGAAGGAGGCCTCCTTGAGCACGTCAGTCATCGACATCCCGGCCACGCCCACCACGCTCCGCGACGGCGCCTTCGGGAACGCCACCAACCTGGTCTGCCGCGAGTGCGGCACCAAGCGCGAGCTCGGCCCCCACTACGCCTGTGCGGAGTGTTTCGGGCCGCTCGAGATCGAGTACGACTTCCCCGCGCTGACCCGCGAGCAGATCGAGGCCGGCCCCAAGAACATCTGGCGCTACCAGCCGCTGCTCCCGGTCCCCGCCGACATCGCCGAAAGCCCGAACATGGAGCCCGGCTTCACCCGGCTGATCAAGGCCCACAACCTCGGTCGCGAGCTCGGCATCAGGAACCTCTGGGTCAAGGACGACTCCGGCAACCCCACCCACTCCTTCAAGGACCGGGTCGTCGCCAACGCCCTGTCCGCGGCCCGCGAGCTGGGGATGAAGGTGTTCGCCTGTCCGTCCACCGGCAACCTGGCGAACGCGGTCGCCGCCGCCGGAGCGCGGGCCGGGATGAAGACCGTGGTGTTCATCCCGCACGACCTCGAGCGGCCGAAGGTGCTGACCACGGCGGTGTACGGCGGCACGCTGATCGCCGTGAAGGGCAACTACGACGACGTGAACCGGCTGGCCTCGGAGATCGCCGGCGAGGAGGACGGCTGGGCGTTCGTGAACGTCAACGTCCGCCCCTACTACGCCGAGGGCTCGAAGACGCTGGGCTTCGAGGTCGCCGAGCAGCTCGGCTGGCGGCTGCCGCAGCAGGTCGTGATCCCCGTCGCGTCCGGATCGCAGCTGACCAAGGTGGACAAGGGGTTCCGCGAGCTCGTCGCTCTCGGGCTCGTCGAGGACACGCCCTACAAGATCTTCGGCGCCCAGGCCGAGGGCTGCTCGCCGGTGTCGGCGGCGTTCAAGAGCGGCCACGACGTCGTACGCCCGGTCCGGCCGGACACCATCGCCAAGTCGCTCGCGATCGGCAACCCGGCGGACGGGCCCTACGTCCTCGACGTCACCCGGCGCACCGGCGGCGCGGTCGAGGACGTCACCGACGAGGAGGTCCGTGACGGCATCCAGCTGCTCGCCCGGACCGAGGGCGTGTTCGCCGAGACCGCCGGCGGGGTCACCGTGGCGGTGCTCAAGAAGCTGGTGGAGACCGGCCAGCTCGACCCGGACCAGGAGACCGTCGTGTTCAACACCGGCGACGGACTGAAGACGCTCGACGCCATTGCGGACCGGGTCGGTCCCGCGGCTACGATCGAGCCGAGCTACTCCGCCTTCACCGACACCGGCCTGGTCTGACCGAGAGCGAGAGATCCGACATGAGCGACGCCGTCAAAGTCCGCATTCCCACGATCCTCCGCACCTACACCGGCGGTGAGTCCGAGGTCGCCGCGTCCGGTGACACGCTGGCGCAGGTCATCGACGACCTCGACTCCTCCTACCCGGGGATCAAGGGCAGGATCCTCGACGACCAGGGCGCGATCCGCCGGTTCGTCAACGTCTACGTCGGCAACGACGACGTACGGTTCCTCGACGCCCTGCAGACGCCCACGCCCGAGGGCGCGCAGATCTCGGTGATCCCGGCGGTCGCCGGCGGGTAGGTCGGCAGGGCGGTCGTACGTCGCACGCGGCCGCCGTCGAGGGCCGGGGCGGACGCAATCGCACTTGTGTGCCGGTGTGGCACGGATTCTCGCGCGAAACGTGTCCAAGCGGCACATGTGTGCTCCTTGGACCGACGCCCCAGCCAGGAGAGCTAGCGCTGCTTGCCGGTGAGCTTGTCGGCGTGCTTGGCCAGGTGCTTCAGGTGACCCGGCGGCGTGGGCTTCGCGCCGCAGGCCGCCTCCGGGTCGAAGCTCTCGGCCTGGTTGCCGGGCTGCTCGCTGACACAGGCGGCCCAGTCGCGCATCGCCGTCGCATGGGCCCGGCCCAGCGCGGACATCTCCTTGCCGTGCGCACCGGCCTCGCCGGCCTTCCCGCGCTCGCCGGCCTCGCCGCGATCACCCTTCTCATCGGCCCGGTCCGGCTTCGCCGGCTTGTCGCCGTTGTGCCGCGAGCTCGCGTGCGCGGGCGGACCGTACCCCGGCTTCCCGTCGGCGTTCTTGTCCGCGGGCTTGTCGGGACCCTGAGCAACCGCGGCCTGGCCGGCGGTCTGCACGCCCTGCTCGGCGTGGCCCATCGTGAAGGCGAGGGCCGGGACACCACCGGTCGCCAGCGCGCCTACTACCGCAACCACACCCACCAGCATCCGCATCGCCGGTCACCTTCCCCCTGTCAGGTGCTCAGTGTGGGGCCCGCCGCGACGCGCCGGAATAGCCCATTTGGGCGGAATCGCGCTATCCGGTCACGCGCCGGAGCAGCTCCTCGGCGCGCGCGAAGTCGGCGAGGACCTCGGCCGCGGCGCGCTCCTCGGTCAGCAGGCCGACGCCCTGCCCGGCGTAGACGTAAGCGGTGTCGAAGTCCTCGGCCTCGCGCGCTTCCCGGAGCTCCCGCGCGGCGGCATCGTCGTTCGCCAGCTCGTCGAGCCGGTCCGCCCAGGTGTCGAAGAAGGCGTTGCGCAGACCACGCCCGCCGTACTCCTGCGGCCACGAGAGCCGTTGCGCCACATCGAAGACCGCGCCGTACGCCGTCCCGGTGTCGCCGGCGCGGAACAGCTCACCTCGCGCGGCGGGCGAGTTCCCGGCCTCGCGGCAGCCGAGGAACGCGGTGCCGACCCAGGCGCCGGCCGCTCCCGCGGCGAGCACGGCGGCCAACCCGCGCGGGCCGGCGATCCCGCCGGCGGCGAGCACCGGCACCTCGACCCGTTCCAGCACGGTCTGCAGCAGCGGCAGCGTGCCGATCTCGTTGCGGCCGTGACCACCGCCCTCGCCGCCGCGGGCCACGACGACGTCGACGCCGGCCCGTTCCGCCCGGAGCGCGTCGTCGAGGTTGCCCGCCTGCGTGGTCACCGGGATCCCGGCGTCCCTCAGCCGGGCGACGTACGGCTCGAACGACCCGAAGCTGACCGAGACCAACGACGGGCGGGCGTCGATCACGGCGGCGAGCTGTTCCGGGCGGTTGTCCAGGGCCCAGGCCATCAGGCCGATCCCGAACCGGTGTCCGCCGGCGCCGGCCACCGCGGCCTGCTCGGCGATCCAGTCCGGGCTGCGGGTGGCGTTCACGCCGACCATGCCCAGCCCGCCGCCGGCTGAGACGGCCGCCGCGAGCGCGCCCTCTCCCGGGCCGGCCATCGGGGCGCCGACCACCGGCACGGAGAGGTCGAAGGTGTCGGTCAGCCAGGTGCGCACAGGTGACACCGTACGCCGGTCGTGCCCCACACCCGCGCGCTAGCGTTTCGTCCGTGACCGAGGCACGTCCCGACGAGCTGAACCTCGACGTCTACGACAACGGTCAGGGGTTGTGGAACCCCGAGCACGGCGAGCTCGCGGCTCCCGACGGGTGGGAGTTCCTGCCCTCGGGCGACGCGTTCCTGACCCGGCGGGTGAAGGCCGGTGGCGCGTTCTGGGTGGTGTACCGGCCGCGGGGCCGGAACCGGCCGCACCGCAGGCTGCTCGGGTTGTGGGCACCGGCCGACACGATCGCCGTCGCACGCGAGGCCGCCGCCGCGACGGTCGAGCGTCGTGCGCGGGCACGCGAGTCCGGGGCCGCCTACCGGGCGCGGGTCGAGGAGGCGTACGCCGAGCAGCTCCATGCCGCGGTCACGGGCTTCCTGGCCTTCGCTCCGCGCCATCGCGCGCTCGCGGAGGATCGCCGCGGACGCAGCCAGGCGTGCTGCCGAGGTGGGCAGCGGCCGGGTCGGCCGGACCAGGACGCTGACCCTCGAGGAGCGGGCGGAGCTGGCGGCGCGCGCCTGCATCCGGCACCGGTACACCCACTACGAGGAGCGGCTCCGGCTCGCCCGCGAGGAGGCGTTCCTCGACGGCGAGGTTTTCGCCCTCGACGACCGGGACTACTACCTGATCAAGGAGGACGCCCACCTCCAGGTCGACGAGTTCATCGAGCGGCACCGGCGCGGGTGAAATCCCGGTCGTGACCGGCGTGCTGCTGGTGACCTGCGCCGACTGGCCCGATGGCGAGCCCGGCGGCGACCTGTTGCACGGATCGCCACCTTCAGCACCGCGGTCGTCGACCTGCAGGGGTCCTAGACCGTGCCGGTGTCCTGCACGTCGACCTGCTTGGCCGGGCAGTCCGCGTTCGGGCAGTAGTCGACCGCGGCCATCTCACCGGGCCGCAGCTCGGGGTGGTTCGCGTTGGTCTTGTCGAAGTCGATGACGGCGGAGCTCAGCTCGGTGCCGCACACCGGGCAGTGCGTCGGCCACTCCTGCCTGTCATCGGGCGCCTGGTCGGTCATCCGGCCAAACTACGCGAGGGTGCCGGGCGGCGCCACGACGGGTCGGCCGCCCCGAGAAAGTAAGTGGCCGGAGAGCGTTTCCGCATCTCCGGCCGAAACCCCGTCGCACCCACGAGGTTCACTCAGACTAGGTCGCGGGTCTGGCACGGTCAATGGTTCGGATGGGCCGTCTCGACAGGTCTAGACGGGGAGCCGGCGCAGGACCGCCCACATCCCGGCCTCCCGTCTTGCACTCGCCCCTGCCGAGTGCTAAAAATTGGTTAGCACTCTCCCTAGGAGAGTGACAGTTCAAGGACCGAGGAGATGAGGTTCCGAGCGCCGGCGGGAAGGGTCTGCCGGGTCAGCAGGGGCCGTCCGTCGCGGGCATCGACTCGGGTCCATCCACAACTCTCCGTGAGGAATCGCAGGAGTTATGTCGAAGCTTATTGCTTTCAACGAGGAAGCCCGGCGCGGCCTCGAGCGTGGCATGAACACGCTCGCGGACGCCGTCAAGGTGACGCTCGGCCCCAAGGGTCGCAACGTCGTCCTCGAGAAGAAGTGGGGCGCACCCACGATCACCAACGATGGCGTGTCCATCGCCAAGGAGATCGAGCTCGAGGAGCCGTACGAGAAGATCGGCGCCGAGCTCGTCAAGGAAGTTGCCAAGAAGACCGACGACGTCGCCGGTGACGGCACGACCACCGCAACGGTTCTGGCCCAGGCCATGGTCCGCGAGGGTCTGCGCAACGTCGCCGCCGGGGCCAACCCGATGGCGCTGAAGCGCGGCATCGAGCGTGCGGTCGAGGCCGTCTCCGAGCAGCTGCTCGGCATGGACAAGGAGGTCGAGACCAAGGAGCAGATCGCTCAGACCGCCGGCATCTCCGACGGTGACTCCTCGATCGGCGAGCT
>JAICRS010000229.1 GCA_025966335.1 Nocardioidaceae bacterium | reverse complement strand
CGAGCTCGGTGACCAGCTGCTTGATCCCCTCGACGTCGCCGTTGCCGAAGTAGAACGCGGCGAGCTCGGTGCCCCGGTCCTTGCGGCCCTTGGCGATCTGGTCGAGCACGTCCTCCATCCCGGCGGTGAACTCATAGGAGACCAGCCGCGTGAAGTGCTCCTCCAGCAGCCGGATCACCGAGAACGCCAGCCAGGCCGGCACCAGCGCGGTGCCCTTCTTGTAGACGTAGCCGCGGTTGAGGATGGTGCCGAGGATCGAGGCGTACGTCGACGGCCGGCCGATCTCGCGCTCCTCGAGCTCCCTGATCAGGGTGGCCTCGGTGTAGCGCGCCGGCGGCTTGGTCTCGTGCCCGGACGCCTTGACCGACGCGGCCGAGACCGCATCGCCCTCCGTCACCGCCGGCAGCCGGGTCTCCCGGTCGTCGGACTCGGTGTCCGGGTCGTCCGAGCCCTCGACGTAGGCCTTGAGGAACCCGTGGAAGGTGATCACCCGGCCGGACGCGGAGAACACGCAGTCCTCACCGGAGGACGCCGCACCGCCCAGCCGGATCGTCACGCTGCGGCCCTCGGCGTCCTTCATCTGCGACGCCACCGTGCGCATCCAGATCAGCTCGTAGAGCCGGAACTCGTCACCGGACAGGCCGGTCTGGGCCGGCGTGCGGAAGTGCTCGCCGGCGGGCCGGATCGCCTCGTGCGCCTCCTGCGCGTTCTTCACCTTCGAGACGTAGGTGCGCGGCTTGTCGGGCAGGTACTCCGACCCGAACAGCTCACGGACCTGCTCGCGGGCGGCGCCGATCGCCGACTCCGAGAGCGTGATCGAGTCGGTGCGCATGTAGGTGATGAAGCCGTTCTCGTACAACCGCTGGGCGATCGACATGGTCCGCGAGGCGCCGTACCCGAGCTTGCGGGAGGCCTCCTGCTGGAGCGTGGTGGTCCGGAACGGTGCGTACGGCGAGCGGCGGTACGGCTTGGACTCCACGGAGCGGATGTCGAAGGTCGCCTCGTGCAGCGCCGTGGTCAGCGCCTCGGCGCGGGACCGGTCGAGGTGCACGACGTTGGAGCCTGGCTTGAGCTCCCCTTGCGCGGTGAAGTCGCTGCCGCGGGCCACCCGGCCTCCGTCGACGGAGTGCAGCTTGGCCGGGAACATCCGCTCGTCGTGCTTGGCGCCGGCGTCGAAGGTGCCCTCGAGGTCCCAGTAGCTCGCCGCCCGGAACGCCATCCGCTCACGCTCGCGGGCCACCACGAGCCGGGTCGCCACGGACTGGACCCGCCCGGCGGACAGTCCGGACATCACCTTCTTCCACAGCACCGGGGACACCTCGTAGCCGTAGAGGCGGTCGAGGATCCGCCGCGCCTCCTGGGCCTGGACGAGGTTGTCGTCGATGTCGCGGGGGTTCTCCACGGCCGCGGCGATCGCCTCCGGGGTGATCTCGTGGAACACCATCCGCTTGACCGGGACCTTCGGGTTCAGCTCGTCGAGCAGGTGCCACGCGATGGCCTCGCCCTCGCGGTCCTCATCGGTGGCGAGGTAGAGCTCGGACGCGTCCTTCAGCAGCTTCTTCAGCTTGGTGATGTGCGACTTCTTGTCCGCGGAGACCACGTAGACCGGCTCGAAGCCGTTGTCGACGTTGACCCCCAGCCGGGCCCACGACTCGCCCTTGATCCGGGCCGGGATGTCCGCGGCGCTCTGCGGCAGGTCGCGGATGTGACCGATCGAAGACTCGACCACGTAACCGCGGCCGAGGTAGCCGGCGATCGTGCGTGCCTTCGCCGGCGACTCGACGATCACGAGCTTGTGACCGGTCTCGTTCTTCGATGCCACGTTGGGGTGTGCTCCTGACTGTTGGGCTAGCGCAGACACGGTAACGCCTCAGCGCAACATCGCCACCGTCGATCCCCGAACCTGGTCAGTTGCGACCACTTTCAAGGAACCCCTCGGCGACGAGTTCGCGCACCTTCGCCAGGTATGTCTCCCGCAGCCGCTTGGGGTCCTCGTCGAGCAGGGAGGCGAGCGCGTCGAGGATCTGCCCGACCGCCAGCTCACCATCGCACGCCCCGACCAGGCCGGCCTCGACCGTGTCCACCTGTCGGGCCCGGCGCAGCCCCCGCTGCTGCCGGAGCACGATCTGTTCCGGGTCCTCCGCGCCGGGTGCGCCGAACGTCTCCTGCCGGACGTCGGGGCGTACGGCGAGCCGCTCGCCCAACAGCATCGTGTCCTGGGTGCCGGCGAGGTGCTCGACGCGGCGACCCCAGTCGGCCACCTCGGCTCCGAGGGGCTGCTCGACGTCGTAGGGCCACTCCTCGAGCCGCAGCACGGGGTCCCGACGGGCTCGGCCATCGGCGTCGTCGACCTTCCGCAGGTTGAGCCAGCCGAAGCCGATCCCTTCGACGTGCTGCTCCTCGAACCAGGACAGCCAGGCGTCGTACCGCCGCGCGTAGTCCGACGCGCCGTGCAGGCCGGCGTCCTTGAGCCACAGCTCGACGTACTCGGCGGGGTCGGCAACCTCGCGTTGCACCACCCAGGCGTCGCAGCCGGTGCCCTCGAGCCAGCCGGTGATCCGGTCCTGCCACGGTTCGTGCTCGTGGTGGGCCCAGTTGGCCAGGACCTGGCACCAGCCGCCCGGGTTCAGGTGCCGCGGCGCCTCGGTGACCACGCGGCGTACCACCTCGTCGCCGGGCAGGCCGGAGTCCCGGTAGACCAGCCGCTCGCCGGTGGCCGGGGAGATCACGAACGGCGGGTTGGTCACGATCAGGTCGAACCGCTCATCCTCGACCGGCTCGAAGAGGCTTCCGTCGCGGACGTCGAGGGTCGCGCCGTTGAGGGCGGCGTTCAGCCGGGTCATCGCCAGCGCCCGCGGGTTGACGTCGGTGGCGACGATCGCGTCGACGTGCGCGGCGAGGTGCAGCGACTGGACGCCGCAGCCGGTGCCGAGGTCCAGTGCCCGGCCGCACCGGTCCCGGACGGTGAGCTGGGCCAGCGACGTGGACGCGGAGCTGATGCCGAGCACGTGGTCGGTGCCCATCCGCGCGGTGGCGCCGTCGAGGCCGGGAGTCAGGTCGCTGACGACCCACCAGCCCCGGTCCTCGTCGGCGTAGGGCCGGACGTCGACGCTGGCCCGCACCTCGCCGGCCGAGCTGGCCAGGATCCCGGCCGACCACAGGACGTCCACCAGCCCGGGCAGCGCCCGCTCCGCGTCCTCTCGGGAGACGGTGGCCTGCAACGGCCAGAGGCGCGTGAGCGTAGCCAGCGGCGAGCCGTCCCCGGTCGCCCGGCGCCCGGGGGTGGTCTCGTTGCGGGACAGGGCGGCGTGCGCGGTCGGCCCGAGCAGGTCGGCGACCCCGTCGTAGGTGTAACCGGCGGCCGACAGCGCCTCGGCCAGCCGGCTGACGTCCGCGCTGCTCAACAGGTCCACGCCGCTCACCCTAGGAGACCCGACCCTAGACTCGGCCGCATGAGGTCTCGGGTGTTCCTGCACATCGGCGCTCCGATGGCCGGGGCGGCGTACCTGCGCGAGGGGCTGGCGAGGCACCGCCGCCGGCTGACCCGGTGCGGGATCCTCTACCCCGCCAGCCATCTAGGTCACGACGGCGGGCACCTCGACGCGGTGCTCGACGTGCTGGACCTGGCCAGCACCGACGTGGCGCCCTCGACCGGCGCCTGGGACCGGCTGGCCGAGACCGCCCGGGACTGGCGACGCGGGACCGTCGTGGTCTCCCACGAGCTGCTCGCCGACGCGACGGTCGAGCAGGTGGAGCGGATCGTCGCCTCGCTCGGCAACGCCGAGGTGCACGTCGTGTACGCCGCGCGTGACCTCGGCCGGCTGATTCCGGCGGCCTGGCAGGAATGGGTCTACAACGGCGGCACCGCCACGTTCGACGGGTACCTGCACCGCGTGGTCGCCCGGGACACCCACCGGACCAGCCGGATGTTCTGGCAGTCCCACGACCTCGTCTCGGTCCTGGAACGGTGGTCGATGTTCGTGCCGGCCGAGCGGGTGCACCTGGTGTCGGTCCCCGACGGGCCGGACGAGGACCGGGTGCTGTGGGAGCGGTTCGCGCGCACCATCGGCATCGACCCCGGCCGGTTCCGGGCGCCGGCGGACACCGGTCCGGACCTGCACTCGCTCGCCGGGACCGAGGTGCTCCGGCTGCTCAACCTGGAGGCCGGGCCGCAGGTCGACCGGCGTCGCCCGGACCGGGTCGGCCGCGAGGTGGCCGCGGTCCCGGGAAGGACACCGGCCATGCCCGCCGTACACCGCGCGTGGCTGCACGCGGAGAGCGACCGGCAGGTGGCCGCGGTGAAGAACAGCGGGTACGACGTGGTCGGGGACGTCACCGAGCTGATCCCCGGGCCGGACGTGCTCACCGACGACGAGGCCCGGCTGCTCCCGGTGCTGGACGAGGTGGTGGCCGCGCAGACCCGGGTGCTGGCCGCGGTCACCGGTCTGCGTACACACGCGGAAGGGCCCGCCGGCGTGCGCCGACGGGCCCTCCACAGGTTGTTCCGAGCTATCCGGCGGTGACCGTCTCCGGGGCCTCTTCCCCGATGGCGACCGGCCGTCGCTTCGAGATGTAGACCGCGGCGGCGATGATCAGCGCTGCCGCGAGCGCGATCGCGATCCGCAGGGCGTCGTTCTCGTCGTCGCCGACCGACATGGCGACGACCGCAGGGGCGATCAGAAGCGCGACCAGGTTCATCACCTTGAGCAGCGGGTTGATCGCCGGGCCGGCGGTGTCCTTGAACGGGTCGCCGACCGTGTCACCGATGATCGTCGCCTCGTG
>JAICRS010000258.1 GCA_025966335.1 Nocardioidaceae bacterium | reverse complement strand
GCGTGCGTCTATCTGGCTGCCCGAGTCTCGACCGTTGCAAGCCGACTCCAGGAGCGGCTGCAGCGGCACCACGGGTAGTGACGTCGACGCGAGTCAGTCGCCACATCGAGGCACCGCGCGCCGACGTCTACGCGGCTCTGGTCGGCGGCGAGGCACTCCCCCGGTGGAAGGTGCCAGCTGCGATGACGTGCGAGGTGCACGAGTTCGACGGTCGCGAGGGCGGCGCGTTCCGAGTTTCACTCACGTACGACGCGTCGGACCGTCTTGGGAAGACCACCGCGCACACCGACACCTACCGCGGCCGGTTCGTGCAGCTGGTCCCGGATGAGCTCGTCGTCGAGGTGGACGAGTTCGAGACGGACGACCCCGCCCTGCGTGGCGAGATGACGATCACGATCTCTCTCACCGAGGCGGACGGCGGCACGGATCTCGTTGCGGTGCACGAGAACCTCCCCAGCGGCGTACTCCCGGCCGACAACGAGACCGGCTGGCGCGAGTCTCTGGACAGGCTTGCCGCCCTGGTCGAGGACCGAGACTTCCCGACTCCTTCCGGCGCTGACACACTCGAGCCATGAATGACCTGCGGGCTGTGATCCATTCGGAGCGGCTCGCGCTGGTCGACCTCCTACCGTCCGAGACGTGGCGGCTCACCTGGCCTGGGCGCCGGCTCTGACGGGGTGATCCGCCGGCCGCACGGACGTGCAGCCTTCCGCCCTGAAAGCCGCATCTTCGGTCAAACCAGACAGGATCGATGAGGGCTGCACGTCCGAACGGTCTCTCCTCAACCACTCGGACTGGCACTTCATCGGCGGATTGGCCGCTTACCAGGGTGATTCAACGACGCAGCGGCACGAGTGCCGGTCCGAACGGTCGTTCCTGGCGGCTTGCTCGTCTACTCGCCGACGGCCCCGTCGATCGACCTCCCGGATCAGGTCCGCATGCCCGTTGTGCCGCGCGTACCCGACGCCTAGCTGCAGGCGCCGACCGCACGGACGTGCAGCCCCCGCCCTGAAAGCCGCATCTTCGGTCAAACCGGACAGAACCGGTGAGGGCTGCACGTCCGAACGGCCGCTCAGACCGGCACTCCGGCAGGCCGAACCGCCGCTTACCAGGGCAATTCAGACATCGAGCGGTGCGCGTGCCGGTCGGAATGGTCACGATCGGGGATCGAAGCAGGACCAATCGGGAATACTGCCGCGCCCGGCGTGGTTCTATCTGCTGCCGGCCCTGGATGCGACGGTGGTTTCTCACCAGCAGACGGCGCCTCGGACGAGGCGTGGCAGTTGAGCACGGGCGATGCGGGTGGTTCGATTCCACCCGACGGCACCAAGATCTTTCTGGCCTTTCCCCACGTATCACCTGTCATGATGAATCGAACTCTGACCGCCCTCGGCGTTCTCGTCTCGGGCGTGGTCCATTTCTGGCTCTGGCTCGACGGGTTCCGCAACATCGACGTGATCGGGCCGCTGTTCATGCTCAACGCCGCCGCAGGCGTGGTGATCGCCGGCGCGGTGATGACATGGAAGCACTGGCTGCCGCTGCTCGTCGCGGTCGGCTTCGGCGCCTCCACGCTCGGCGCGTTCATCATCTCCGCCACCGTCGGGCTCTTCGGCGTGCGGGAGATCTTCTGGGGCACCGCGCAGGTGATCGCCGGCGTCGCGGAGCTCCTCGCGATCGTTTTCGGCGCGCTTGCGCTCTGGCAGGAGAACCGCGCGTGGCTCGCGCAGCGGATCAACGGTCCATCCAGGCACTCCCCGCTGGCTCGGTGACCGCGGTCCCTCCGGTGAGCTCGGCGAGTACGCCGGCCAGCTCGGCCAGTCCGCCATCGGGGACCGCCACGTGCAGGGTCGCCCGCTCGGCGTAGTCCACGCCGCGGATCAGGACATCACGCGCGCGCAGGTCGTTCTCCAACCTGCCGGCGTCCGCATGGTCGGCCACGACGTCCACGAGCCTCAGCAACCGGCGTTCGACCTCCCCGGCCTCGTCTAGAGCTGCGCGCACCGCGTCCGAGTAGGCCCGGACCAGCCCGCCGGCGCCGAGCAGCACCCCGCCGAAGTAGCGGGTCACCACGGCCACCACGTCGCTCAGGTCACGGCCGCGGAGCACCTCGAGCATCGGCGCCCCGGCCGTTCCGGACGGCTCACCGTCGTCACTCGAGCGCTGCACGTCGCCGGCCGGACCGAGCACGAACGCCGAGCAGTGGTGGCGGGCGTCCCAGCGCTGCTTGCGGATCCGTTCCACAACGGCCCGGGCGTCGCTCTCGGTGGCGACCCGTTCGACGTGACCGAGGAAACGGGACCGCTTGGCCTCGATCTCGGCGGACCCGACGCGGGCCACCGTGCGGTAGCGGTCCGTGCTCACAGCCAGGTGCCGAGCACGTCGGAGCCGATCTTGATGATGAAGGCGCCGACCACCACGATGAAGATGACCCGGACGAAGCCGACGCCTTTCGCCACCGCGGTCCGGGCGCCGATGTAGCCACCGAGCAGGTTGCACGCACCCATCACCAGGCCGATCTTCCACATCACCGCGCCCTGCGGGATGAAGACGCACAGCGCCGCGACGTTGGTCGCCCAGTTCGCCATGCGCGCCTTCGCGGACGCCTCCAGGAAGTTGTAGCCGATCAGCCCGACCAGCACGAACACCAGGAACGACCCGGTTCCGGGGCCGAGGGCGCCGTCGTAGAAACCGATCACGACCCCGGCCAGGCAGGCGGCGAGCAGGTGGTGGTGCCCGGCGAAGCGCAGGTCGGTGTGCCGCCCGATCCTCGGTTTCACCACCACGTAGGCGCCGACCAGGATCAGCACCACCAGGATGATCGGGTTGAACGCCGACTTCGGGATGATCGAGGCGACGAAGGCGCCACCGACCGAGCCGGCGAAGGCAGCCGCCATCAGCGGGAACGCGGTCCGCAGGTCCGGTTTCACCCGCCGGTAGTAGGTGATCGAGCTGACCGTCGTACCGCACACCGAAGCCAGCTTGTTCGTCGCCAGCACCTGCACCGGCGACGCTCCGGGCAGGCCGACCACCAGCGCCGGCAGCTGGATGAGTCCCCCTCCGCCGACTACCGCGTCGATCCACCCTGCCCCGAGACCGGCGAGGGCAAGCAGCACCACGGTCCAGAACGAGGGGTCTTCCACAGCCGAAACCCTAACGGCCGGTCAGTCGGCTCAGCCGAGCAGCACGACACCGATCCTCGACCAGACCGCGACCGTTCCGCGGCGGACCGGGCGAGAGGTAATCGCGAACCCCGACGATCCCCATCCAGGCCCCGAGAAAAACGAGCACCCAGACCAGAACGTCTCCACCGGTCGAAGGTAGGGGCGACCCCCGGATGCGGCAACGAGTTATCCGGCGAGCACCTGCACCCTCCGGGCATCCAGCTCGGCGAGCTCCTTGATGATGTCGTGCCCGGTCTGCTCGAGCCGGGCGAGCACCTGCCCGACGGCGTGCGCCGCTGCGGCGGTACGGCGCGACGTGTCCTGGATGCGGGACCGGACCGTCATGTCGGTGAAGATGTTGTCGAAGAACATGTCAAACGTGCGGGTCATCCCGTCGACCCCGACACCACCCACGGCGGGCATCCCGAGGTCGGCGAGCTCGACGGCGAACCGGCCGAGTGCCATGTCGGCCTGGTGCAGCACGGCCGCGGCGCGGTCGATCTTGTCGTACTTGGCCATGTCGGTCAGCATCCCCCCGCCGCCGAAGGCGTCCCAGGTCGACCACGACTCGGCGCTGCCCAGCAGCTGGCGTGCCTGCTCGAGCATGTTCAGCGCGGCCCGGCCGGCCTCGTGCGCCTCCCGAGCCTCCTTGTCCTGCGCCTTCAGCTCGCCCCGCCGCTGGGCGATCTCGCCCAGGGCCGCCGCGGTCTGGGGGTCGTGCGCGCGGGCCCACTCCTCCTTCGCCGCCAGCGCCCGCGCGTGCATCGCCTCGACGTCACCGAGCGCATCGATCTGCGCCTTGACCGACGCACACTCGCGTGAGGCTGCGTC
>JAICRS010000272.1 GCA_025966335.1 Nocardioidaceae bacterium | reverse complement strand
GCCGCCACGGCCCTGATCGCCCCGCGCGCCAAGATCAACGGCGAGACGCCCGACTTCGTCGAGACCCAGCACTCCTTCCTCGCCCTGCCGGCCCTGGCCGGCGCGCTGGGGGAGTGGCTCGACGAGCGGGCGGCCTCGGGCACCTGGCGGCCGAACGTGATCCGGTTCAGCCAGAACATCCTCGAGGACATCCGTCCACGAGCGATGACGCGTGACATCGACTGGGGCATCCCGGTCCCGCTCGAGGGCTGGCGGGACAACCCGACCAAGCGCCTCTACGTCTGGTTCGACGCGGTGATCGGCTACCTGTCCGCGTCGATCGAGTGGGCCCGCCGCCGCGGCGAGCCGGACCGCTGGCGTGAGTGGTGGAACGACCCGGACGCGCTGTCCTACTACTTCATGGGCAAGGACAACATCACCTTCCACTCCCAGATCTGGCCCGCCGAGCTGCTCGCGTACGACGGACGTGGCGACCGTGGTGGGGAGCCGGGGGCCTACGGCCGGCTGAACCTGCCCACCGAGGTGGTGTCCTCGGAGTTCCTGACGATGGAGGGCCGCAAGTTCTCCTCCTCCAAGGCGGTGGTGATCTTCGTCCGCGACGTGCTCGAGCGTTACCAGCCCGACGCGTTGCGCTACTTCATCTCCGCGGCCGGGCCGGAGAACCAGGACAGCGACTTCACCTGGGCCGAGTTCGTACGGCGCACCAACGACGAGCTCGTCGCGGGCTGGGGAAACCTGGTCAACCGGACCACGAACATGATCCACAAGAGCTTCGGCGAGCTCCCGGCGGCCGGTGAGCTGACCGACGAGGACCGCACGTTGCTGGACACGGTGGCGGCCGGCTTCGACACGGTCGGCGGACTCATCGCGCGGCACCGGCAGAAGCAGGCGCTCGGCGAGGCGATGCGCGTCGTCGCGGAGGTCAACAAGTACGTCTCCGACATGGCGCCCTGGAAGCTCAAGGCCGAGGAGGAGCGCGAGCGGCTCGCGACGATCCTGCATGTGACCGCCCAGGCCGTCAGCGACTGCAACACGCTGCTCTCGCCGTTCCTGCCGCACAGCGCGAACGCGGTGCACCGGGTGCTCGGCGGCTCGGGGGACATCGCACCGATGCCGGTGATCGAGGAGGTGGCGGACCTCGACGGCGGACCGTCGTACCCGATCCTCACCGGCGACTACTCCAGCACCCCCTCGTGGGAGCGGCGGGAGATCACCGTCGGCACACCGATCGGCAAGCCGGTGCCGGTGTTCACCAAGCTCGACCCGTCCGTGGTCGACGAGGAGCTCGCCCGGCTCGGCGCCTGAGATGCTCCATCCGCAGGCGGAGGAGGCGATCGCGCTGTGGTCACAGGAGCCCAGCGTCACCGATCCCGGGTTCGGGCGGAAGCAGATCACCGAGCAGCGACAGCTCGCCCGCGCCGCTGCGGCCGCGGAACCGCGCGAGCCGGTCGCCCGCGTGGGCGAGGTCGACGCCGACGGGGTGCGTTGCCGGCTGTACCGGCCGGAAGGTGCGACCGGCGTGGTCGTGTTCGTGCACGGCGGCGGGTTCGTGTTCGGCGATCTCGACACCCACGACGCCCAGTCGCGGCGGGTCGCGAACCGCACCGGGATGGCGGTGCTCGCCGTCGACTACCGCCGCCCTCCCGAGCACCGGTTCCCTGCCGCCCCCGACGACGTGGACACCGCCGTCGCCTGGCTGCAGCGCAACGGCGCCGCCCTCGGCCTCGACACGACGCGGATGGTCGCCGTCGGCGACAGCGCCGGCGGCAACCTCGCGCTGGTCGCCGCGCTGCGCAGTCCTGGGGCCTTCGCCGCGACCGTGCTGGTCTACCCGTTCATCGACCCGCAGGCACGCTTCCCGTCCTACCGCGACGAGAACGGCGGACTGACTACTGCAGAAGCCGCCTGGTACTGGCAGCAGTACGCCGCCTCACCCGCGGACCTCGACGATCCCGACCTGGCGCCGATCGACTCGGTGGCGCTCGGAACGCTTCCGCCCACGCTGGTTCTCGCCGCGGAGCACGACATCCTCCGCGACGAGGACGAGGAGCTCGCACGGCGGATCGAGAAGGCCGGCGTGCCGGTGCAGCGCACGACGTACCCGGGAATGATCCACGGCTTCTGGCGGCACCCGCAGCTGTTCGACGCGGCCGAGGAGTCGCTCGAAGAGATCGCGGATTTCCTGCACCGCTGCCTCGGCGTCAGCAGGGAAGGCTGATGTGCACGACCTTCGTCGTCGTCATCTCGTCGAGCAGCTCGGGGCCGTAGCCGAAGCCGGCGCCACTCGAAGCCCGTGGCTGGGCCGCTCCTCCGGGAGCTCCACCGAACACCGCGTTGACCTTCACGGTGCCCACCGGCAGCTCCCGCCAGGCCTGCTGCGCGTGGGCCATGGACCCGGTGAGCACCGAGCCGGCCAGGCCGTAGGGCCCGCGACGCGCCGCCTCGAGCGCCTCCTCGAACGAGGCCACCACCCGCACCGGGGCGACCGGCCCGAACGTCTCCTCCTGAAGCACCGCCATCTCGTCGGTGCAGTCGGTGAGCACGGTGGCGGGGTAGAACGTGCCGGGGCCGTCCGGGACGGTCCCGCCGGTGAGGACGCGCGCTCCGGATGAGACCGCGGCCGTGACCTGGGCATGGACCTCGTCGCGCATCCGGGCGTCGACCAGTGGACCGAGCTCGGTGTCCGGGTCGGTCCCCGGGCCCATCACGAGCGCCTCGGCCCGGCGTACCAGCTCTGCCAGGAACGCGTCGGCAACCTGCTCGACCACGTAGATCCGCTCCACCGACGTGCAGATCTGGCCGGCGTTCGCGAACGAGCCGAGCGCCGCCTGCTCGGCCGCCCAGACCGGGTGCACGTCCGCGTCCACGACCAACGGGTCGTTGCCGCCGTTCTCCAGGATCACCTTGGCGCCGGTGCCGGCCGCGGCGGTCGCGATCGAGCGGCCGGTGGCGGTGGACCCGACATGGGCGACCACGTCGACCTGCGAACCGGCGAGCGCGGCGCCGGTGCTGCCGTCACCCACGACGACCTCGAGCACCCCTGGGGGCAGCACCTCGGACAGCAGCCGGGCCAGCTCCAGGCCGGTGTGCGGCGTGCGCTCGGACGGCTTGAACACGACGGTGTTGCCGGTGACCAGGGCGGCGCCGAGGATCCCGGCCGGTACGGCGACGGGGTCGTTCCACGGCGTGATCGCCGCGACCACCCCACGCGGTTCACGGATCATCAGGTCCGTGGCGTCCCAGCCGCCCTGGAGCGAGTGGCCCCGGTGCAGCGGACCGAGCTGGGCGTACTGCTCCAGGGTGCCGACGCCGGTGTCCACACCACCGCGGGCGTCACCGAGCGGCTTGCCCATCTCGCGGGTGGTCAGCGCGGCCAGCTCGTCGGCGGCCGCAGCCACACGGCGTGCGCCTGCGGTGACCATCGCGGCTCGTTCCGCCGGTGCCGTGCGGGCCCACTCGTGCGCGGCCTTGCGGGCCGAGTCGACGGCAGCCTCAACCTCCCCGGCTCCGGCGACGTCCAGCTCGCCGACGAGGGACCCGTCGGCCGGGTCGAGGACGGTGATGCGGGTGGTCCGGTCGGTCGGCACGGGCGGCTCCTTGTTCGTTGGCGGGCGACGTCGCTTCGTCGTACCCACCTGCCCTCTGGATAACCTGTGCGCCATGCGCGTTCATCTCGGCTCCGACCACGCCG
>JAICRS010000046.1 GCA_025966335.1 Nocardioidaceae bacterium | reverse complement strand
GAGATCGTGCATCGCTTGCAGGACGAGGACTGGGGCGTCCGCCGCTTCTTCCTGCGCACGAGCGCAGGCCACGTGGTGAACGTGCAGTCATCGCGGCCGAACCGCCCTCGTGTCCCGGGCGACATTGCCGACGACAGGGGCGTGCGCAGCACCGCCGATCCGCTGGCTGGAACGCACAATGACGCAAGCCTCGTCCGGTTACTGCCCGTACCCTCAGTATCTGTGAGAACACGGAGCCAGCGTTGACACGCTTCGACGGCCCCCTGGACGACCGTTGCGTCGGGAGGAGATAGACCAGGGCCTCTACTCGGTCATGCCGCAGGCCCGGTCGATCGAAACCACCCACTACCAAGCGAAGGACGGTTCGTTCCGCGCCGAGGTGCTTCTGCCATCGCGGGCCGACGAGGGGCGCATCGTGATCCGCAGGTACGCCCCTCGAAATCGGAGCGCCGGAGGATGAGCCGCGCAAGCAACGGTGCTCGATCGGCGGCGAGATCATGTGGGGCTGGTACATCGATTACGACGCCTCTGAGATCTCGGACGAGGAGGTCCGCATTCTGGTGGCACGTCCGTTGGTCCAGAGCCACGTTCTGTCGTATCCGCGCGAGATAGGGCGCTGAACCGGGTCGCCGCGTAATGCTAGGAATCGGAGGATTGCGGATCCAGCGATGATCAAGGAACTGAGATTGGGCAGGGCCGCTAGGTGTTCGTGAACGTCCGCATCTGCCGCCGATAGGTAAAGGCTAGTTGTGCCCACGTGCGCGTGCTCTCGTCGCTTGTGCTCGCCGATTAGTTCTGGCGCTGGTCTCGGTCTATCGCTGCGATGATGATGAGCGGGCTACCGGCCCGCCATGAGAGGAGCATGTCATGTCGTTCCAGGCCTACTTGGACAACATCGAGGAGAAGACAGGGCTCACCCCGCGGCAACTCATTGACCAGGCGCACGCCCACGGTTTCGACGAGGGCACCAAATCTGGCGAGATCGCGACGTGGTTGAAGACGGCGCACGGCCTCGGGCACGGTCACGCCCTGGCGTTGGTGCACGTGATCAAGCACGGGCCGCAAATCAGTGGCAAGCACGTCGGTTCGACTGGGAGCCACCGCGATGCGTCCGACACGCTGTGGCTCGACGGAAAAGCCAGCAAGCACTGACGGTTGGGGCCCGGTTGTCACCGGGCGAATCGGGACACGTGGCGGTCGTGCCACGGCATCTCACCAGTTTGCGATGCGGCAGAGAGTGAGCCGCAACACGTGCGGGTTCGATCGTTCGCCGCGTCGGATGGTTCCCTCCTGCGCTCGAACCGACTCCAGGACGCAGGTACCGCCTGTGGCCGGACCCGGTGGAAAAGCTCTCCGCGTCCGCCGACGATGGAACCATGAACATCGACCGCACCTTCTTGTCCACCCTGGCCGTCGTCGCCGCCAGCCTGCTGCTCGGCGGCCTGACCTCGTGGGCCCAGGGCGTTCTGCCGGACGCGCTGGAGTCGTTCGCCAACTCACCGTCCGGTTGGACGGTGCCGATGGCCCTGCTCGTCGCCGCGGCGCGGCCGTCGCTGACCTGGGGCGCGGCGCTCGGGGTGGCCTCGTTCGTGAGCCTGGTGCTGGGCTACACGATCGCCTCCGAGGTGCGCGGGCTCACCTACAACCCGGTGTTCTGGAGTGTCGTCGGCGTCATCGCCGGCCCGTTCCTCGGCGCCGCGGCTGCCGCGGTCGTGGGCCGGAACACCGTCCATGCCGCGCTCGGCGCGGGCGCGCTCGCGGGCGTGCTGGTCGCGGACGGGATCTATGGTTTGACCGTCGTCAGCGACAGCACCAGCCCTGTCTACTGGAGCTTGTGCCTGGTGGCGGGCGCCGTGCTGGTCGGGGTCACGGCCGTGCGGCTCGGCACTCTTGCTGCCGCGGCACGCGTGGTGGCCAGCGCCGTCGCGGCCACCGGCGTGCTGACCCTGGGATACGCCATGCTCAACGCGGTGTACTGAGCCCGCAGCTGGCAGCGAGAACACGGTTGGCACTGCTCGAACTGATGGTGGCGTCCTGACAGCGGACACCCGCTCAAGGCCCACGAAGGGCGGCGGTGGCCCGCCCCGCTGATCGCCGCCCTGGGTCGCCCGCTTCGGTCGCGGGCCGAGCACGGGCTGCCCGATTTCGTTGCCCGGGCACGTGAGCTGGCCAAGGAGTGCAGCGCTCGTTTCCAGCCTCCGGCGTACCTCGTCGAGAAGGCCGAGAAGTACGGCGCACCTTTCCGGCCTCCGGCGTACCTCGTCCAGGAGGCCGACAGCGGCGGGTCCTTCTGCCACCGGTTGTGGCGATGCGCCGGGCGCCCGCCAAGAGCACGAGTCAGTTGCAGCGGCACCGGATCTCGCTGTAGATGGTGCCGTTGCGACTGACTGGCGGGGGCGGGCTCACCGGCGGAGCCTGGGACAGTCACAATCGAACATGTGTGCTGGAGGAACACGAATTCTCGCGCTGGTCTGTGCAACTCCAGCACATGTGTGCTGAAACGGTTGCCCGTCCCCCTTTCGCCCCGCCGCATCGAGGACCTCCGCGAGATGCTGGCGTGAGGTGACACGGCTCATCGCAGAGTGTCCGGATCTGCTGGCGATCAGCGCGGCCACAGCTCGGTGTCGAACGCGTGACAGCCATGCGGCGATGCAGCGATGTGTCCGACTCAGTCGCGTTCATAGGCGTTCATAGGCGATCACGGGCGAATTGGTGGAGCGTCCTACGCACGGCGAAGTCGACGGAGAACTCCCTGAGGTGGTCGCCACCAGGAACCGCCATGGCAATACGGCTTCACATGGCTCTCCGGGCCAACCCCGGCTACGACTTCAGTTCCGTTCGGTCGCCTCCGGAACGGTCACGGCACGCTCTCAGCGACCCGATACCGAAGAACCTGCCCACCGGGGCCGGTTCTGAGTTGTCTGCAACGATTCCCGCCGTTGAGCGTGCAAAAACCCGGCCGTTGCTGACGGGGGATACAACAACGACCGGGCAGCAACAATGTACGGGTGGCTGACCCTTAGATCAACCGGAACCCGATGATATGACCCAGGTCACCCCGAGATTTCGTAGCGATGGTCTAGTCATACTCACCGGATCGTCAGCTGGCGGTTGGCCAGGCCGGACCTGGCGGAGCGCTCCTCCGTGGTCAGCGGGGCGTCGTCGGCGAGCACGCTGTCGAGGTCCTTCGCGAAGCGGGCCGCCGGCTCCTCGAGCACCGCGGCACCGGTCCCGACCGGAAGGTCCCACACCGGCACCAGCCGACCGTGCGCCCGGAACATCCCGACCAGACGCGCGCCCTCGGCGACTTTGTCCTTGCCCGCGACGTGCAGCTTCGCCAGCGCGGACAGCAGCTTCTCCTCGTCGTAGGGCATCACCCACCGCAGGTGCTCCTTGGTGCCCACGTTCGTCCAGTAGGCCGCCTCCACCGACGTCAGGCGTTCGGTCGGCATCGCGGCGGCGTTGGCGCTCTCCAACGAGGCAGCCACGGCACCTGTCGGGTCGTCCACGTCAGCGATCCAGAAGTCGAACCCTTCGTGCACGGTGACCTCGAGCGGACCGTCGGCGACCAGGTCCTGCAGCCGCGGCCCCTCCCCCGGCGCGTCGGTGAGTCCGACGACCGATCCGGGCGCTGAACCGAGCGCCTTCTCCAGCGCCGCGGCCAGGTCCCGGCTCGGGTCACCGAAGTTGTGCTGCACCTGCAGGCCCAGCCAGATGGTGCCGTCCTGACGGACCAGGGCGGGCGCGGCCATCGGCAGCAGCGAGCAGAGTACGACGGGGCGATCGGAGTGCTCCGCCGAGGACAAGCGGATCGGCGCGGTCGCAGCCGGCACGATCTCGCGCATCGCGATCACGTCGCACTCCCCGGGCAGCCCCTCGAACGGGCGGCCGACGTACACCTGAGGTGGCCCGGACGGATCGCCGTGACAGGCCTTGTACCGGCGGCCGGAGCCGCACGGGCACGGCTGCCGCGGACCGACCTCCCCGGCCGGGACCTTGGACGTGGCTTTGACTCGCGACCGCTTTCCCATGACGCGAAGGCTACTTCAGGCCTCGGTTCACCTGAGCGAGAGGAGGGCGTGCACCGTGGACCTGGTGCGGCTCTGCTCGGCCCACCAGGACAGCGCGAGCGTCTCCACGATCGCCATCCCGCGACCGGCCAGCGCCGAGGACGGGGCGTTCAACTTGCGGGGCCGGGTCGGGCTGCCACCGTCGGTGATCGAGAGCTGGAGACCGCGCTCCTCCGGGCGCCAGGAGACCAGGATGTTGCCGTCGGCCAGCGGGCTGGCGTGGCGCACGGAGTTGGCCACCAGCTCGGACACGACCACCCGGGCGTCCTCGATGTGCTCGCGCGAGGTTCCCTGGTCGGCCATCCACTTCTTGAGCTGCTGGCGAGCCACCCCGACCGAGGACGCGGCAAAGGGAACACGCAGCGTCACCGGTGCGTGCTCGGCCCGTACGGAGCGTGTCGCCACGCTTTCAACCCCTCTGCTCGATGGCCTCAGCTGCCCAAGAGTGCCCACCGCCGGTGGAGGTCAAACACCTCTGGCCAGATGAGCTACTGCCGCCCCCGGCCGGTCGGTGATGACGGCCTCCACCCCGAGCTCGACACAGAGGTCGAAGTCTCCAGGCGTGTTCACCGTCCAGACGTGGATGCGTCTTCCGTTCCGGCGCAGTTTACTCGCGAACCGCGGATTTTCTCGGAGGAGGTCGATCCCCGGCCCGGCGATCCAGTCCTGGCCGGTGAGGTTCTTGGTCAGCTGCCAGGCGTACAACCGGTCGATCAGCAGCACGATGTCGAGGTCCGGCGCCATCCGTTTGACCCGGTTGAGGGCGACCCAGGAGAAGCTCATCACCCGGACCGGGGAGCCCTTGCCGGCCCAGCCGAAGTCCTCCAGGAGCTCCACCAGCCGACGCTCGACCAGGCCGCCGTAGCGGGTCGGGTGCTTGGTCTCGATCGCCAGGTCGACCGGGCGGTCGTAGTCGGCCGCCGCCTCCATCAGCCGGCGCAGGGTGAGCACCCGGCGCCGTTCCTCGTCGACCTCGGGTGCCTCGTCGTCCAGGTCGGCCCAGGGGTTCTTCCACGACGCGAAGTCCAGCTCGTCGAGCTGCGCCAGGTCCATCGTGGACACGAGCCCCCGCGCGTTCGCCGTACGGTCGACCCGTCGGTCGTGCACACAGACCAGGTGTCCGTCGGCGGTCAGCCGGACGTCGCACTCGAGCGCCTGCGCCCCTTCGTCGAGGGCGGCGACGTAGGCGCCCAACGTGTGCTCGGGATTGGCGTGGCTCGAGCCGCGGTGCGCGACGACCTGGGGACGCCCCGGTTCGCTGTGCTGCATGGTGCAATCCTGGCATCTCGGTGAGATCGATGGACTCCCGCGGTGCCGGCCGGGCAGTGTGTCGCCGCGTTGCCTCAGGCGCGCTGGGTGCGCAGGAACTTGCCGAAGTGCGGGACGGTGAAGGCCACCGTGCCGCGTTCGGAGGAGTAGACCAGCCCTTTCTTGATCAGCCCGTCCCGGGCCGGGGACAGGCTCTGCGGCTTCCGGCCGAGTGCCTCGGCGACCTGGGCGGTGGTGACCGAGCCGTCGTCGTTGTCGGCGCCGAGGGTGGCCATCGCCCGCATGTAGTCGCGTTCAGCCGGGGTGGCCCGGTCGTAGCGGGCGCCGAAGAAGCCGATCGCGAGCTCACCCTCCGCCTCCGGGGAGGCCTCGTGGACGTCGGCGACCGCGACCGGGCTCTGCACCGCGACGTCCCAGGTGACCTTGCCGTAGGCCTGCACGAAGTAGGGGTAGCCGTCGGTGAGCCGGTAGAGCTCGTCGAGCGCCTCCGGCTCGTAGTCGACGTCCTCGGTGCCGGCCGGCACGAGCAGCGCCCGGTCGGCCATGTCACGCGGCAACCGGTCCACGACCACGTAGCGGAACAGCCGCTCGGCGTACGACTTGCTGGCTGCGAGGGCGACCGGCAGGTGCGGCAGGCCGGCGCCGACCACGATCAGCGGCGCACCCTGCTGGCTGATCTCGTGGCAGGCGCCGCACAGCGCGGCGAGCTCGGAGACCGGGATGTCCTGCATCTCGTCGATGAACAGCGCGATGCCCACGCCGAGGTCGGCGGCCAGGTCGGCGACGTCGGTGAACAGCTCGATCAGGTCCAGCTCGAGGTCACCGGAGTCCGCGCGGCCCCTGGTGGCCGGGACATCGGTCGGCGGCTGCCAGCGGATGCCCTTGCGGTCCTCGAGCCGGGTGCGCAGCGCGAACGACTTGATCACCCCGGCCACCGCGTCCACCCGGTCCGGGTCCCGGTGCCGGTGGGCGACCTCGCGGACCGCGGCGTGCACCGCCTGCGCGAGCGGCAACCGCATCGACTGGTCCGGCCGTGCCTCCACCTTGCCTGTCCCCCAGGCGCGCTTCACCGCCAGGCTGCGCAGCGCGTTGAGCAGCACGGTCTTGCCGACGCCGCGGAGCCCGGAGAGCACCATGGACCGCTCGGGCCGGCCGGCGGAGACGCGTTCCAGGGTCACCTCGAACTGCCGCAGCTCACGGTCACGACCGGCGAGCTCGGGCGGCCGCTGGCCGGCGCCTGGCGCATAGGGGTTCCTGATCGGGTCCACGTCAGCACAGTATCCGGATGTCTAGACAAAACCGTAGACATCGCTAGCGAGTCGTATCGACGTGTAGCGGACGGCCCCGCTGGGGACAGGTCGGGCAATGACCCCGTTGCAGCTCGCGTGGGCGGTCAGCCTGCTGGTCACCCTGACCGCCCTGCCCGGATGATCGCCTACCGGTCCGGCGAGATCGACCACACGCAGACGCTGCTGATCGCCGCGTCCGTGGCGCTCAGCATCGGCGTGGTCGCGCTGCTCGCGTTGCTGGTGACCTCGGTGATGCTGCTGACCTGACAGGTACGACGCACCGGGTCAGCCGGCGAGGTGGTCCGCCTCTTGCAACCCTGGAATGAACGAGGTGCGCGCATCGTCGTACGCCCGGGCCAGGCCGGCACGCAGGACGTCGATCAGGTCGGGGACCTCGTCGATGGTGAGCCGGAAGGTGCCGGCGCAGGTCCCGTCGCGCCACAGCGAGAGCACCACGACACCGGCCTCGGAGTGCCAGGACACCCGCAGCGCACGCGAACCGCCCCGCGCGTCGAGGAAGACCTCGCCGGTCGCGGGCACGTGCGATGCGGTCTGCATCCCCCCATTCTGCGCATTCGCGGCACGCTTGTCAGTAGTCCGCGACAAACTCGTGGACTCCCTATGCTGGGACCGTGCCCGAGCTCCCCGAGGTCGAGGCCCTCGCGCTGGACCTGCGAGGGCGGCTGGCCGACCGCGCCATCGTCCGCGTGGACGTCGCCGCGTTCAGCGCGCTGAAGACCTTCGACCCGCCGCTGTCGGCGCTGCAGGGCAGCCTCGTCGAGGACGTCACCCGGCACGGCAAGTTCCTCGACATCCACTCCTCCGGGTTGCATCTCGTGATGCACCTGGCCCGGGCGGGATGGGTCCGGTGGCGCAACGAGGTGCCCGCGCTGCCGCCGAAGCCCAGCAACAAGTCACCGCTCGCGGCGCGGGTGGTCCTCGACGACGGGGCCGGCCTCGACGTCACCGAGGCGGGAACCAAGAAGTCGCTCGCGATCTACGTGGTGCGCGACCCGGCCGACGTCCCCGGCATCGCCCGGCTCGGCCCCGACCCGCTCTCCGACGACTTCACCATCGAGGTGTTCCAGCAGATCCTCGCCGATGCGGGACGCGCGCAGATCAAGGGCGTGCTGCGGCACCAGGGCACGATCGCAGGTATCGGCAACGCGTACTCCGACGAGCTGCTGCATGCGGCCCGGATGTCGCCGTTCAAGCCGGTCTCCAGCATCGACGGCGACGATCTGAAGGTGCTGTACGACGCGATCCGGACCGTTCTGGGCGAGGCCGTGGCCCGCTCTCGCGGGCTGGCCGCCGCCGAGCTGAAGGGTGAGAAGAAGAGCCACCTCGCCGTGCACGGGCGGACCGGCGAGAAGTGTCCGGTGTGCGGGGACACGGTGCGCGAGGTGTCGTTCGCGGACTCCTCGCTGCAGTACTGCCCGACCTGTCAGACCGGCGGGAAGCCGCTCGCGGACCGGCGGATGTCGAAGCTGCTGAAGTAGCGCCGTGGCGACCCGTCAGGAGGAGAGCAGGTCCTGCATGGTCGCCACCTCCTGCGACTGCGAGTCGACGATGTCACCCGCCAGGTCGACCGCGGGCTTGTACCGGCCGTCTTCCTGCTCCGCCTTGGCCATCTCGATCGCGCCCTCGTGGTGCTCGATCATCATCTCGAGCCACATCTCCTGGAACTCGGTGTCGGAGGCGTTCTCCAGTGCGTCGACGTCCTCGGGGGACATCATTCCGGGCATGTCCCCGTGGTCCACGTCCTCCATGGAGTCCGACAGGTCACCCGCACCGTGACCGGCGTTCACGTGGTCGCGGATGGTCTCCGGGATCTGTTCGTCCCAGTCGGTGAGCCAGCCGGCCAGGGTTTCGATCTCGGGGGCCTGCGCGGCGCGGATGTCTTCCGTGAGGGCCTCGACCTCCGGGTCGAGCGGTCGGTCCATGGTCAGGTCCACCATGGCCAGCGCCTGCGCATGGTGCTGGATCATGTCGCCTGCGAAGGCCACATCGGCGGCGTTGTGCTCGGTGGCGCTCACCTGCGCCGACGAGTCGCCCGAGTCGTCGCCGCAGGCGGTCAGTCCGACGGCGAGGGCGAGCCCGAGGCTCAGTGCGCCGAGGGCACGGGTGGTCCGCATGGTAGTTCTCCTGGTGTCGTCGTGGGTGCGAGGGCTCAGTCGTTCTCAGCCGATCTGCTGGGTGCGCAGGCGCAGAGCGTTGCTGATGACACTGACCGACGAGAGAGCCATCGCTGCGGCCGCAATCATGGGTGAGAGCAGCAGCCCGAGCACCGGGTAGAGCACACCAGCGGCGATCGGGATGCCGGCGACGTTGTACATGAACGCGAACACGAGGTTCTGCCGGATGTTCGACATCGTCCTGGCCGACAAGTGCCGAGCGCGGACGATACCGGTCAGGTCGCCGTTGAGGAGAGTGACCCCGGCGGACTCGATGGCCACGTCGGTCCCCGTGCCCATCGCGATGCCGACATCGGCTGCCGCCAGAGCGGGCGCATCGTTGACGCCATCTCCGGCCATCGCGACGACCCGGCCCTCGCCACGCAGCCGCTTCACCACATCGGCCTTGTGGTCGGGAAGCACCTCCGCCTCCACCCGGTCGATGCCCAGACGCCTGGCGACCGCTTCGGCGGTGACCCGGTTGTCACCGGTCAACATGACTACCTCGATGTGCTCCGCGCGAAGCGCCTTGAGCGCCTCGTGCGTGCTCTCCTTGACCGGGTCCGCGATCGCGAAGATCCCAGCGGACTGCCCGTCCACACCGACGAAGATCACGGTCGCGCCCTCGGCTCGCAGCCGATCCGCCTCGGCGGTGAGGGGGCTGGTGTCGATGCCCTGTCCGGCCAGGAAGTCGCCGTTGCCCAGCAGCACCCGCCGCCCTTCGACGATGCCGAGGACGCCACGTCCGGCGGGTGAGTCGAAGTCGGCGACGTCCGGGACGGTGATGCCCTTGTCGCTGGCGGCTGTGAGGATGGCTTGCGCGAGCGGGTGCTCGGACGCCCGCTCCACCCCGGCGGCCAGCCGCAGCAGCTCGTCGACGTCAAGACCTGACCCAGCGCCAGTGGCGGGGACGATGCTGATGACCGCCGGCCGCCCCTCGGTCAGGGTGCCCGTCTTGTCGACGACGAGCGTGTCCACCTTCTCGGTCTGTTCGAGCGCCTCCGCGTTCTTGATGAGGACGCCGAGCCGGGCTCCGCGCCCGACGCCGACCATGATCGACATCGGGGTGGCCAGTCCGAGCGCACAGGGGCAGGCGATGATCAGCACAGCAACTGCGACGAGCAGGGCGTGCGCGAGCGGCGGCTCGGGCCCGACCAACGCCCACACGAGGAACGCCACGATCGCGACCGCGATGACGGCCGGGACGAACACCGCGGCAACCCGGTCCACGGTGCGCTGGATGGGGGCACGAGAGCGCTGCGCCTCGGCGACCATGGTCACGATCCGGGCCAGCATGGTGTCGCGTCCGACCCGTTCGGCGCGCATCACGAAACCGCCGGTCATATTGATGGTGCCCCCGATGGCCGGGTCACCGGGCTCCTTGCTGACCGGCATCGACTCCCCGGTCACCAGCGACTCATCGACCGACGAGCGTCCCTCCTCCACGACCCCGTCCACGGGCACCTTCTCGCCCGGACGGACCCGCAGCCGGTCGCCGATCTGCACCTGGTCGAGGGTGATCTCCTCGTCGGTGCCGTCCACGCGGACCCGGCGGGCGGTCTTCGGACTCAGATCGAGCAGCGCCTTGATGGCACCGGAGGTCTGCTCGCGTGCCCGGAGCTCGAGCACCTGCCCCAGCAGCACGAGCGTGGTGATCACCGCCGCGGCCTCGAAGTAGACATCGACCGTGCCGTCCATCCGGAACGCGTCCGGGAAGATCCCGGGCGTGACGGTGGCGACCACGCTGAACAGCCACGCCACGCCGGTGCCCATCGCGATCAGGGTGAACATGTTCAGGTTCCGGGTCCGCACCGACGCCCAGCCGCGCTGGAAGAACGGCCAGCCACCCCACAACACCACCGGCGTCGCCAGGATCAGCTGAATCCAGTTCGAGGCCGCCGGCGAGACGAGGTCATGGATCGCTGGCACGAGGTCTCCGCCCATGCCGAGGAGGAGAACCGGCAGCGACAGGGCGACGCCTACCCGGAACCGGCGGGTCATGTCGCGCAGCTCCTTGGAGGGCCCGGTTTCAGCGGTCACCGTCACCGGTTCCAGCGCCATGCCACAGATCGGGCACGCCCCCGGGCCGGGCTGGCGGATCTCGGGGTGCATCGGGCACGTGTACTCCACGACCTCGCCGTCCGCAGGCGACGGGGCGGAAGCGGCTTGGGCACCGTGCCCGGGTCCGGGGTGGTTGTGCTCGGTGTGAGATCGGGTCGCGTACTGCGCCGCATCAGCCTCGAACTTCGCCTTGCAGTGGGCGGAGCAGAAGTAGTAGGTCTCCCCGTCGTGAGAGGCAGTGTGCTCGGCAGACGTTGGGTCGACCGCCATGCCGCAGACCGGGTCGGTGACCTGATGGGCGGTGGTCGGCGCGGGGTGGTCCGTGTGGCTGCTCATGTCGTCCACAATACCCCCAGGGGGTATGTTGTCAAGGATCCTTCCCCCCGCGCCGCCCCGCCTCTTCCCGGCACGCGGCGGATCGATCCGCAGTTGTGTGCCTCTGGGGTGAGCTGGTCACCGACGTAGGCTGGAGCTCATGAACTACGGCGCCATCCCCACGGTGGACATCGAACGCGTCCCCGACCCCGTACCGGAGGGTCTGCACGTGCTGGACGTTCGCGAGGACGTCGAGTGGGCGTACGGTCACATCGAGGGCGCCCAGCACATCCCGCTGATGCAGCTCCCGGGCCGGCTCGACGAGCTACCCGACACGAAGACGCTCGTGGTCTGCAAGGTCGGCGGCCGCTCCGCGCAGGCGGTGTCCTACCTCCAGGCGCAGGGCCGCGACGCGGTGAACCTCGACGGCGGCATGCTCGACTGGTCCTCCGCCGGACGGCCGATGGTCAGCGAGACCGGCGACGCTCCCCAAGTCGTCTGACCCAATCCCTCCCGTTGTCCCCACCACCTCTCTCCCCCTCCCACCCTTCGTTGAGACGCGCGGTTTTTCCCGTTCAGGCGTGAGGTTTTCGCCGTCGAGACGTGCAAGATTCGCGTTCGAGACATGGAAACTTCGCGGCCTGCACGCCGCCACGTGGGGCTGCGAAGTCCGCCTCTCACGCCTGAGAACCTCGCGCCTCAACGCGAAAGAAAGTCGCGTCTCGAACGCGAAAAGAGCGCGTCTCGAAGGTGAAAAAGGCGCGTCTCAACGGAAGGGGGCGGGGAGGGGGAGGTCGAGGGCGGCGCGGAGCTCGCAGACGTACGTCGCCCGGGGGACCTCGACCACGCCGAGGGAGGCCAGATGTGGTGTGCACCACTGAACGTCGAGCAGCCTCTGGTCGGCGTACTCGTCGCGCAGGATCTCCACCAGGCCGACCAGTGCCACCTTCGACGCATCACGGGACCGGTGGAACATCGACTCCCCCGCGAACAGGCCGCCGGTGGCCAGCCCGTACAGGCCGCCGACGAGCTCGCCGTCCTGCCACGCCTCGACCGAGTGCACCCAGCCCAGCTCGTGCAGCCGGGTGTAGGCGGCGGCGATCTCCGGCTCGATCCAGCCCGAGTCACGGCGCGGGTCCGCGCAGGCAGCGATCACCTCGTCGAAGGCGGTGTCGACGCGGATCTCCATCCGGCGTACCGACTGGCGCAGCGAGCGAGACACCCGCAGCCGGTCCAGCGGGAGCACGCCGCGCTGCTGGGGCGACCACCACAGCATCGGCACCCCGTCCTCACCCGACGGCATCGGGAACAGCCCGCGCCGGTAGGCCGCCAGCAGGGTCCCAGGCTCGAGGTCGGCGCCCATCCCCACGAGGTCGTCGTCGTCCGCGGTGGCCGGGTCCGGGAAGACCCAGCCCGAGGACGGCGGTTCGGTCGGCACGGTCCCATCTAATAGCACGACCTCGATGACCGTAGGCTTCACCACAGCGACGGACCAGCAACGGAGGACGACATGGGCATCGGTGGCTCACTGGGCAAGGCACTCGCGCCCCAGGTTCAGCGGATCGCGCCGGACCTGACCGCCAACTTCGTCCACGAGGCGCTCGAGCGGGCGATCGACGGCGTCGGGCCGCTGCCCAGCGCCGCCGCGGCCGCCGACAAGCAGCTCGAGGAGCAGGGCGGCGACGTCGACCTGGCCATCCACGAGGTGATCGAGAACCACGTCCGCTACGCCGGTGCGCAGGGGTTCGCCACCAACGTCGGGGGGTTGGTCACCGCCGCGCTCACCATCCCCGCGAACATCTCCGGCTTGGCGCTTTTGCAGTGCCGGATGGTCGCCGGGATCGCGCACCTGCGCGGCTACGACCTCACCGACCCGCGGGTGCGCAACGCGATCCTCGGCTGCATGCTCGGCGAGGACACGATCGTCAGCCTGATCAAGAAGAAGAAGATCCCGGCGCCGCCGATGGCGATCGCGACCGCGCCCGCGCACGACCCGCACCTCGACAAGGTGATGGCCGCCGAGGTGACCTCCGAGCTGCTCACGAAGGTGGCCGGCAAGCGGGTGGTGACCACGGTCGGCCGACGAGTACCGGTCGTCGGCGGACTGATCGGCGCCGGCGCCGACGGTTACACCACCTGGCAGATCGGCCGCTACGCCGACCGGGAGCTGCGGCCGCGCACCCTGCGGTAGACCCCGAGCGCCGCGCGTCCGGCGGCGTTGCCCTGCGCGAAGCGGACCAGCCTCTGCTTGGCCCGGTAGACCCTGCGCCGACCCGCCGCCGCCCAGGCCTCGTCGCGCTCGTGACGGGTCTGCGCCAGCTCGGCGTTCAACGCGTCCTCGACGTCACGCAGCCGCGCGGCCTCCTGCAACAAGGTGACGACGGCCTGCACGGCGGCGTCGGCGACCTGGTGCTCGTCGGGCTGGTCGGGGTCGACGAACGGGGCGGCGTCCGCGTCGGGACGCAGGTCGTCGAGGGTGCCGACGACGTCGTACCCGCGACTGTCCAGCGCCTTGATCCAGGCCTCCGACAGGTCCACCGCCCACGCGCGCGCCTCGGGCGGCAACGCCAGCCGGCCGGATCCGGTGCGCGTCGACAGCGACCGGTGCGCGAGCAGCTCGCGGACCAGCTCGCGGTAGCGGTGGTTGGGCAGTACGCCGCCGTTGACCCGCTCGTTGACCCGTCGCAGCAACGCTGACTCGGGCACCCCCAAGGATGGGTTCGCCCGCGTCTCGCCCCGTTCGACCTCGAGCGGGTCGATCCCGAACAGGCCCGCGAACCGCTCCCACAGCAGGTCGCGTGGAGCGCCGGGCTTCGGGACGGTGACCACGTGAACGCGGTCCACGGGAAGCGTCGAACCCCACCGGTGGAGGATGTCGGGGATCTCCTGGACCCCCCAGAACCAGGAGGCCAGCCGTCCCGCGCGGGCGGGATCGGTGACCCGTTCCAGGAAGTCGCCGTAGCCGATCGCCCTGCGGTGCTTGACGTTCTCCTGCCACTCGGCGGGGATCTGGCGGACCAGGTCGCGGGCGGAGAGCACCACGTGCACCTCCGCCTCCCCGAACGAGTCGAGCGCGCGCCGTACCTGCGCCCGCGAAGCCCGGGCGAGGATCTCGTGGGAGATGATCACCGTGCCGTCCCAGCCGCGGACCTGTGCAGCGAGCCGGTCCCAGGCGCCCACGGCCTCCTTCTCCAGGCCACCCCAGTCCAGGTCCATCAGGTCGAGCGCCGCCAGGAAGTGCGCGTCGAAACGGTCGGCGGGGTAGAGGATCCCCTGCTCGGCAAGGGCGTCACGGTTGTGGAAGAGCAGGTCCTGGACGAACGACGTGCCGGTCTTCGGTGCGCCGACGTGCAGGAACACGGTGGCCCTCGCGCCGGTCATTGCACCTTCCAAGGTCACTCCTCTGCCCCGGCCGCGCGCAGGCAGGCCCGGATCGCGACCGCCAGGACGTCGCTCCGGACCGGGGTGCCGGGTGCGGCGTCATCGGAGCAGGGCGCGAGGTCCTCCAGGTTGCCGTGCACAGCATATCCGCAGGTGGCGAGGTCCTTGGCGATGCCGGCGGCACGTCCGCGCGACCACTCCCGGTACCGGTCCGGTGCCCTCAGGGGATCATCCTGGCCGTCGCCGGAGTCGGCGAGCAGATCCGGCAGTACGCCGTCCCGCAGCGCGTCGGCCCGGACCAGGTCGAGCCGGATGTTGAGCACCGCGTTGAGCCGGCGGAGCAGGTCGACCGACGCAGAGGACCACGGCGGTACGGCGGGGTGGCCGATGTGGACTGCGAGGTCGGGAAGGCCCAGCGCCTCGCCGGCAGCGCGATGCACGGCGTCGTGGTCGCGGCCGAGCACCAGGTGCACCCGACCGGCGCCGACGCGGCGGGTCCAGTGGTCGGCCACCCGCGGCAGGTCGATCCGCACCGGCAGCGTGTCCCGGCCGGCCGCCCGCGACCACAACCGTTGCCAGCGGGTGTCGCCACCCGCGCGGACCCGTGCGGTCCAGACCTGACGCATCATCGCTTCCACGTCGGTGCCGACGACCAGGACCCGGGGCGACCGGCCTCCTTCGACCAGTCCGCGGGCGGCCAGGGACGCGCGGAGCGACTCGACGTGGTCCGGCGCGCCGACCAGCCGGAACGCGCGCCGCCACGGCCGGCGCCGACGGCGACGTCGGCCCGGTGCGGCCACGGATGGCGGGGTAGTGACCGGTAGGAGGTCGGCGAGCACCCCGACGCAGACCCGGATCAGCTCCTCCTCCGGGACGTCGGCGGGATCGACCGCGCGGGGACCGAACCGGGTCGGTGCGACGTCGGGGCCGGTCACCGGTAGCTCGCCGAGGCCGCGACCGGGCCCGGACCCGCCCAGGACGGTGTCGGCGAGGTGGGTGAAGTCGAGCCGGTCGGCCGATGCCGCCGGCAGCCGGTCGCGGGCCGCGGCCAGCCGGCGGACCACCTCGAGCTGGGCGGCCCCGGGCAGCGGTCCCGTGAAGACGTCGCCGGAGGAGGCGGGAGCCGCCCCCGGCCAGGCCCCCCACGCGGTGCTGCCTCCGGACCGGAGGTGCTGCACCCACGACCGGACGAGCCGGTCGGTGGGGTCGGGGCCGGTCACCGGTCACCACGCGGTTCGGGCCGCCGCGCCGCCTCGAG
>JAICRS010000170.1 GCA_025966335.1 Nocardioidaceae bacterium | reverse complement strand
GGGGGCGGTCTACCGCCCGGCCGGTGATGGCCGGGAGGTCGGCGGGGACTTCTACGACGTCTTTCAGCTGGCCGAGGACGACTGGGCGGTCGTCCTCGGTGACGTGTCCGGGAAAGGCGTGCAGGCCGCCATCGTGACCGCGCTGGTCCGCTACTCACTGCGCGCGATCGCGGTCCGGGTCGACGACCCCAGCCAGGTGCTCCGTGAGCTCAACGAGGTGCTGTTCCGGCACAAGACCGACCGGTTCTGCACGGTCGTACTGCTGCGGCTGCGGCACAACAACGGCGGTTGGACGGTCACCCTGAGCTCCGGTGGCCACCCACCGCCGCTGCTGACCAGCCCGACGAAGATTCCGGCCCCCGTCGGGGAACCCGGCTCGCTGATCGGCGCGTTCGAGTCCGGCGAGTACGTCGATAGCGTCCTCACGCTGGAGGCCGGCGACACGCTGGTCCTCTACACGGACGGGGTCACCGAAGGTCGTCGCGGTGACGAGTTCTTCGGCGAGTACCGGCTCACGGCCAGCGTGGCGGCGCACTCCGAATCGGCCCAGGAGCTGGCCGAGGGAGTCGTCGGCGACGTGCTGGCGTTCCAGGAGCAGGCGCCGCGAGACGACATCGCCGTCGTGGCGCTTCGTGTGCCCCCGGAGGCTCAGGAACCGGTGTAGTACCGGTCGGCGATCTCGAGCGCCCGGTCCAGGATCTCCAGTCCGTCGCGGACCTCCGCTGCGGTGGTCGTGCACGGTGGCACGACATGGGTGCGGTTGAAGTGCACGAACGGCCAGAGCCCGGCCGACTTGCACGCCGCCGCGAACTCCGCCATCGGGGCGGCCGCGGGGCCGGCGGCGTTGAACGGCACCAGAGGTTCCCGGGTGTCCCGGTCGCGCACCAGCTCGAGCGCCCAGAAGACACCGAGCCCGCGGACGTCGCCGACCGAGGGGTGTCGTTCGGCGAGAGCAAGCAGCCCGGGCCCGATCACATCGGTGCCGAGCGCCCGCGCGTGCTCGAGGATGCCTTCCTCGCGGAAGATGTTGATCGACGCGACCGCTGAGGCGCACGCCAGCGGATGGCCGGAGTAGGTGAGCCCGCCCGGGTAGGGCCGGTCCGCGAAGGTGGCGGCGATGGCGGCGGAGAGGATCACGCCACCGAGCGGGACGTAGCCGGAGTTGACGCCCTTGGCGAAGGTGATCAGGTCGGGGGTGACGTCCCAGTGGTCCACCGCGAACCACTCGCCGCACCGGCCGAAGCCGGCCATCACCTCGTCGGCGATCATCATGATCCCGAGCTCGTCGCACAGGGCACGCACGCCGGTGAGGTAGCCGGGCGGCGGGACCAAGATGCCGTTGGTGCCGACGACGGTCTCGAGGACGATCGCGGCGATCGTCTGCGGACCCTCGACGGCGATCGTCTGTCGGAGGTGCTCCAGGGCGCGTTCGGTCTCCTCGGCCTCGGTGGTCGCGTGGAAGGCGGACCGGTAGAGGTAGGGGCCCCAGTAGCGGACGACGCCCGGCATCCCCGGCTCGGAGGCCCAGCGCCGCGGGTCGCCGGTGAGCGCGATCGCACCGGCGGTGGCGCCGTGGTAGCTGCGGTAGGCCGCCAGCACCTTGTGCCGACCGGTGTGCAGCCGCGCCATCCGGACCGCGTTCTCGTTGGCCTCGGCGCCGCCGTTGGTGAAGAAGACTGTGTCGAGGTCACCGGGGGCGAGCTCCGCGATCAGCCGGGCGGCCTCGCTGCGCGCGTCGTTGGCGAACCCTGGAGCGATCGTGGCCAGCTTGCCGGCCTGCTCCTGGATGGCTGCCACCAGCTTGGGGTGCTGGTAGCCGATGTTGACGTTGACCAGCTGGGAGGAGAAGTCGAGGTACCGGTTGCCTTCGTAGTCCCAGAAGTGGGAGCCCTCGGCGCGTGCGATCGGTAGCGGGTCGATCTGCGCCTGCGCCGACCAGGAGTGGAACACGTGCGCGCGGTCGTCGCGGCGGATGCGGGCGGCCTCGTCCTGAGCGGTCGCGTGCGGGTCCAGGGTGGTGGTCACGGTCTCAGTTCTCCTCGGATGGTCGAGTGGGGCGCACGTCGTACGACGTCGGGCTCAGCGGGTGCGCGGGAAGCCGAGGTCGACGCTGGAGGTGGCCGGGTCCGGCCAGCGGGAGGTGACGACCTTGCCGCGGGTGTAGAAGCTGATTCCCTCGGGGCCGTACATGTGGGTGTCCCCGAACAGTGAGTCCTTCCAGCCGCCGAAGGAGTAGTAGGCCACCGGCACCGGGATCGGGACGTTGATCCCGACCATGCCGACCTCGACGTCGTACTGGAACTGGCGGGCCGCGCCGCCGTCCCGGGTGAAGATCGCCGTCCCGTTCGCGAACGGGTTGCTGTTGATCAGCGCGAGGCCCTCCTCGTAGGTGTCGACGCGGACCACGCTCAGCACCGGGCCGAAGATCTCGTCGGTGTAGACGGTCATCTCCGGGGTCACCCGGTCGAGCAGGGTGGTGCCGAGGAAGAAGCCGTCCCGGGGCACGTCGGCGTCGCGGCCGTCCACCACCACGCTCGCGCCCGCGGCGGCGCCCGCGTCGACGTAGCCGGCGACCCGGTCCCGGTGCTCGCCGGTGATCAGCGGGCCCATGTCGGTGTCGGGGTCGGTGCCGTCGCCGATCCGCAGCTTCGGGAGCCGGGCGGCCACGGCGTCGACCAGCCGGTCCCCCACGTCCCCGACGGCGACCGCGACCGAGAGCGCCATGCACCGCTCCCCCGCGGCGCCGTAGGCGGCGGAGACCACCGCGTCCGCGGCGAGGTCGACGTCGGCGTCGGGGAGCACCAGCGCGTGGTTCTTCGCCCCACCCAGGGCCTGGACACGCTTGCCGTGCGCGGTGCCGGTCTCGTAGATCGAGCGGGCGATCGGGGTGGAGCCGACGAAGCTGACCGCGGAGACGTCCGGGTGCCGGAGGAGTACGTCGACCGCCTCCTTGTCGCCCTGGAGGACGGTGAACACGCCGTCCGGCAGCCCGGCCTCCTGCCACAGCTTCGCGAGGAACAGCGATGCCGAGGGGTCCTTCTCGCTCGGCTTGAGGATGAACGCGTTGCCGCACGCGATCGCGTTGGCGCACATCCACAGCGGCACCATCACCGGGAAGTTGAACGGGGTGATCCCGGCGACGACCCCGAGGGGCTGCCGGATGCTGTAGACGTCGACGCCGGTGCCGGCCTGCTCGGAGTAGCCGCCCTTGAGCAGCTGCGGCACCCCGGTGGCGAACTCGACATTCTCCAGGCCGCGCATGATCTCGCCGGTCGCGTCGGAGAGCACCTTGCCGTGCTCGGAGGTGACGATCGCGGCGAGCTCGTCGGCGCGGGCGTGCACCAGCTCGCGGAACGCGAAGAGCACCGCCGACCGCTTCGACAGCGACGCGTGGCGCCACTCCTTCGCGGCGGTGAGCGCGGACGCGACGGCGCGGTCCACGTCGGCTGCGGCCGCGAGGTCCACCTCGCCGGACTGCTGGCCGGTGGCCGGGTTGAACACCGGCGAGGTGCGACCCGAGGTCCCGTCCGTGGAGGTGCCGTCGATCCAGTGTGCGATGCGCTTCGTCATGCACCCATGGTTACGTGCCAGCAAAGGCCAAGACAATAGCGGTTCGTACTGTCACAAACCCTGCCAGGAGCCGGTGGTCGCGGCCACCGCGAGCTCCTCGGCCAGCTCCTCGAAGCCGGCGTCGACCAGGCCGCAGGTGACCCGCAGGTGACCGCCCGGCTCGGGCAGCAGGGTGAACGGTGCGCCCGGCGCCGCGCCGATCCCCCGGCTGGCGAGCCGGACGATCGCCGCGGTCTCGTCCTCGACCGGCAGCCACAGGTTGATCCCGTCGGCGCCGTTCACCTCGACACCTCGCGCGCGCAGCGCGACGCTCAGCGCGTGCCGCCGTTGCGCGTAGGTCTCGCGCGCCCGGTCGACCTCCGCGATGCTGCCGGGATCGGTGAGCAGGCTGAGCAGGATCCGTTGGAGCACCCGGCTGCTCCAGCCCTGCCCGAGCTGGCGGCGCGCGAGCAGCCGTTGCATGAGCTGGTCGGGTGCGCTGAGCGCGGCGAGCCGCAGGTCGGGGCCGTGCGACTTCGAGAAGCTCCGGATGTGCACCGTCTGCTCGGGGAGCCACTCGCCGAGGCTGATCGCCGGCGTGGAGGCGATGGCTCCGGCGGAGTCGTCCTCGATCACGATCGTGTCGGTGCCGGCGACCAGCTCGGCCAGCACCTCGGCGCGTTCCCGGGTCATCGACACCCCGGTCGGGTTGTGCGCCCGGGGTTGCAGGAAGACGGCGGCGGCCGGGAGCCGGAGGGCCTCGGCCAGTCGGTCCGGGGACAGGCCCTCCGCGTCCATCGGGATGCCGACCACTTCCACGCCGGTCGACTCGACCAGGTCCACCAGCGCGGGGAAGCAGGGGTGCTCGACGAGCACCCGGTCGCCGAACCGCAGCAGCGACCTGGTGACCTGGTCCAGCGCGTCCATCGCGCCGTCGACGATCGTCAGCTGTTGGGGTCGGTAGGGCCACTGGTCGCGGAGCGCCTCGGCCAACCCGGGCAGCACCGGGTCGTCGAGATAGGTCAGCGGGGTCCCCGCCGTGGTCAGGTCCGCGAAGGCGCCGGCCAGGTTGGGCAGCAGCGCGGCGTCCGGGACACCGGTGGACAGGTCGAGCGAGAAGACGGTCTGCCGCCCGAGCGCCTTGCGGTAGCGCACCGCTCCGGGCGGGGCCGGGTCGGCGACGGTCGTGCCGCGGCGGCCGTCGGTGACGATCGCCCCCGAGCGAGCCAGCAGCGTCCAGCCCGCGCTCACCGTGGTCGGTGACAGTGACAGCTCGACGGCCACCTGGCGGATCGGCGGCAGCTTCGTGTCCGGAACCAGCACCCCGTCGCGGATGGCCCGGCTGACGGCGTTCGCGAGCCCGCGGGCCGTCGACTCGTCGAGCCGCTCCTCGATCGCCGACAGGATGCTGCGCACGTCGGTCAACCTAGCAACGGCCTCGCTCAGGCCTCGCTCGACGCCGGGGCCTCGATCGGGCCCGGCTTCGTCGGAGGCGGGGACAGGAGGCTGCCCACGACCAGTGCGACCAGCGAGACCGGAAGAGAGACCAGGACCGAGTTCACGCCGCCGGGACTGCCGAGCTGTTCCCAGACGATCGTGACGACCGCGCCGAGGAGCATGCTGGACAGTGCGCCGACCTTCGTGGCGCGTGGCCAGAGCAGGACCGCCAGGACGGCGGGAGCGATGGCCACTCCGTAGACCGTGTAGGAGTACAGCTGCAGCTCGAGGACGACCGGAAAGAACCGCCCCAAGACGTAGGCCACGACGGCGATTCCGAGGATGGAGAGGCGGTGGATCCGGAGACGTTGCTTGTCTCCCAAGTCCTCCTTGGAGAACCTGCGGACACCGTCGTAGACGATGTTGCCGGCACCCGACAGCAGGAACGACGAGCCCGTGGTGACGATGAAGGCGAGAGCGCCGGCGAGCAACAGCCCGCCGATGACGACCGGGAGGTACAGCTCGGAGGCCAGCGACAGGATCGCCGTGTCGGGCTCGATCCGTGGCATCAGGATCACCGCTGCGGACCCCAAGATGGCGACGGGTACGGTCACCAGGAAGCTGGAGAAGAAGAAGCCGGCCGTCGAGCTCTTCGCCGTGCCCGAGTCCTTGGCGGCCGCCAGTCGCTGGTACATGTTCTGGTCGGCGAGGATCAGCAGAAATAGCGGCAGGAAGTATCCGACGAGCTCCAGCGCGCTGAGCCCACCGGTCAGGCTCCTCGACGTCTCGGGCAGCTGGGACCAGTAGTCACCGAGCCCACCGATGTCTCCACCGATGACCATCGGGAGCGCGATGAGAAGCCCGGACACGATGATCACCGCAGAGATGAAGTCGGTCCAGGCCACCGAGAACAGTCCGCCGCCGATCGCCAGGAACGTCACCAGGACAGCCACCAGCACCGCGCCCTCCTTGTCCGAGAGCGGCGTGATCAAGCTGATGATGTATCCGCCTCCGGTGAACTGGTAAGCAGTGATTCCGGTGTAGGCGAGCAGGGTGATCGCGGCCGCGACCACGCGTGCCGTGAGCCCGAACCGCGCCTCGAGGAGCTCCGGCACGGTGTACTTCGAGGCCTTCTGCACCTTGCTCGCGAGGAGGTAGAGCACGATGATCCCCACCGGTGTCCCGGCGAGGAAGAAGATCGATGCCAACGGGCCGTAGGTGTAGGCGAAGTTCGCCCCACCGATGATCGTTCCGGAGCCGACCCAGGTGGCAAGCAACGTGCCGATCAGCACGGGGCGCGGAAGCGACTTGCCGGCGAACATGAAGTCGTCACCGGTCTGGACGTGGCGCCGACGACTGAACAGGGCTCCGATGACGACCATGAGCAGCAGGTAGGCCACCAGGATCACGACGTGCACTGTCTGCACAGAAACCTCCAGGTTTTGCGCCGACTGTCGGACGCAGCGTGTGGACGAACCCGTTCGGTTTACACGAGCGCTGATCCCAACGCAATAGATGTTGCGGATGCGTCCCAGACTCTGGACCGGATCCGCCGTCAGCGGGAGAAGTCGAACAGGTCGTGCTGCCGCCACAGCCGCTCATTGCGCTCCACGGTTGC
>JAICRS010000209.1 GCA_025966335.1 Nocardioidaceae bacterium | reverse complement strand
GGCTCGACGACTACCCGCACCAGTTCTCCGGCGGCATGCGGCAACGCGTGATGATCGCGATGGCGCTGGCCCTCTCCCCCGACATCCTGATCGCCGACGAGCCGACCACCGCGCTCGACGTCACCGTGCAGGCCCAGATCATGGAGCTGCTCGCCGAGCTGCAGCAGGACTCCGGGATGGGGCTGATCCTGATCACCCATGACCTCGGCGTGGTCGCCCAGGTCGCCGACCGGGTGGCGGTGATGTACGCCGGCCGCATCGTCGAGACCGCGGGGATCAACCAGCTCTACGCGAACCCGGCGCATCCCTACACCGAGGGCCTGATCGCCTCGATCCCTCGGCTGGAGCAGAAGGGCAAGCCGCTGCGACCGATCGGCGGCGCTCCCCCGAACCTGATGCACGTCCCCTCGGGCTGCAGCTTCCATCCGCGCTGCCCGCACATGCGGGATCGCTGCCGCGTCGACGACCCCCCGCTCTACGAGGTGACCGGCGCCCGCTCGAGCGCCTGCCACTACTACCAGGAGGTGCTCGATGCCTGAGCCGCTGCTGTCCGTGCGCAACCTGGTCAAGCACTTCCCGGTGACCCAGGGCATCTTGTTCAAGAAGACCGTGGGACACGTACAGGCCGTCGACGGGGTGAACCTCGACCTGATGCAGGGCGAGACGCTGGGCCTGGTCGGTGAGTCCGGTTGCGGCAAGTCGACCGTCGCCAAGCTGCTGATGCGGCTGGAGGAGCCGACGGCCGGGTCGGCGCTGTACGAGGGTGAGGACATCTTCACGATGGACCGCCGCCGGCTGCGCGAGGTCCGCCGCGACATCCAGATCGTGCTGCAGGACCCGTACTCCTCGCTGAACCCGCGGATGACCGTCGGCGACATCGTCGGCGAACCCTTCGAGATCCATCCCGAGGTCGCTCCCAAGCAGAGCCGGCGGACGAAGGTGCAGGAGCTGCTCGAGGTGGTCGGGCTCGACCCCGACCACATGAACCGCTACCCGCACCAGTTCTCCGGCGGGCAGCGCCAACGCGTCGGCATCGCCCGTGGCCTCGCGCTGCGCCCGCGGATCATCGTCTGCGACGAGCCGGTCTCGGCGCTCGACGTGTCGGTCCAGGCGCAGGTGGTGAACCTGCTCGAGGACCTGCAGGCCGAGTTCAACCTCTCCTACATCTTCATCGCCCACGACCTGTCCGTCGTGCGGCACGCCTCGGACCGGATCGCGGTGATGTACCTCGGCCGGATCGTGGAGAGCGGCACCGAGGAGGAGATCTACGAGCACCCCGCCCACCCCTACACGCAGGCGCTGCTGTCCGCGGTGCCGTCGCCCGACCCCGCCCACCGCGGCAAGTCCCAGCGGATCCTGCTGGAGGGCGACGTGCCCAGCCCGGCGAACCCGCCGTCGGGCTGCCGGTTCCGGACCCGCTGCTTCAAGGCCCAGGACCTGTGCGCCCACGAGGACCCGGAGCTGCGGCCCCGGTCGACACCGCACCCCGACGCCTGCCTCTTCTCCGAGGAGATGCAGGTCGTCCCCGCCGACTAGAGACCTGGGCACCTTCCCGCCATGATGGGTGACATGCCTGGACCCGGTCGTCGCGTGATGCTGGTCGAGGACGACGTGCGGATCCGCCGGGTACTCGCGATCGCGCTCCGTGACGAGGGGTACCGGATCGTGCAGGCGGACACCGGCGAGGCCGCCCTCGAGCAGCACGCGGACACGCCCGCGGACGTGGTGGTGCTCGACCTGATGCTCCCCGACATCGACGGGTTCGAGGTGTGTCGCAGGCTCAGGCGGACGTCCGACGTACCCGTCATCGTGGTCTCCGCCCGAGGCGACAGCCACGACATCGTGGCCGGGCTGGAGGCCGGTGCCGACGACTACATGACCAAGCCGGTGGTCGCGAAGGAGCTCTCCGCGCGGATCCGGGCGCTGCTGCGACGCAGCCGGAACGGGCAGTCCCCCACCGAGAACACCGTCGCCGGGGCGTTGGAGGTCCGCCCGCGTGAGGGCGTCGTGCTGCGCGACGGTGAGCCGGTGCCGCTGACCACCACCGAGCTCCGGCTGATGGAGGAGCTCGCCGGTCGGCTGGGCGAGCCGGTCAGCCGGGAGACCCTTCTCGAGCAGGTGTGGGGCTACGACTTCTTCGGGGACAACCGCCTGGTCGACGTACACATCAGCCGGCTGCGCAGCAAGATCGAGGACGACCCCGGCAACCCGAGGCGGGTGCTCACCGTCCGGGGGCTGGGCTACAAGCTCGCGCCGTGAGGAGGCTCCGGCTGGGCCTGCGCGGGCGGGTCAGCGCCGCGTTCGCGGTCGGCGCGCTCGGCGTCTCGGTGCTCCTGGCGGTGACCACCTACGGCATCGCCAGCAGCTACCTGCTCGACCAGCGCTACACCACGGTGCTGCGCCAGGCGGTGTTCAACGCCCGCGCCGTCGACGACGCGCTGGCCACCACGCGACCCGCGGTGGCCGACCTCCTGGAGCAGCTCGACGCGTCCGGGGGCGAGTCGTCGAGCCCGCTGGTGCGGTACGGCGGCCGCTGGTTCGACGGGCAGTTCCCCCGAGGGCACCGATCGTTGCCTGCGGGTTTCCTCGCCGCCGCGGAGGCCGGAGACGCGGTCCAGCAACGCTTCGAGACCCCGGCGGGACTCGTCGTGGCGATCGCGCTGCCACTGGGTCCGCCGGGCGGCACCTACGTCGAGGTGTTCAGTCTGAGGGAGCTGGACCAGACGCTGACCACGCTCGCGGTCACGTTCATCGGGACCGGCACGATGACCACGGCCCTGGGCCTGCTGCTCGGACTGTGGGCCAGCCGACGGACGCTACGGCCGTTGAGCTCGGTCACCGCGGCGGCCGGAGCCATCGCCGACGGAGACCTGGGGGCCCGGCTCGAGGTGCGGCGCGACCCGGACCTGGCCGCTATCGCCACGGCGTTCAACCGGACGGCGGGTCGGCTGCAGGCACGGGTGGCGAGCGACGCGCGGTTCGCCGGGAACGTCAGCCACGAGCTGCGGTCGCCGCTGACCACGATGGTCAACGCAGTCGAGGTGCTCACCGGCCGCGCCGACCAGCTGGACCCGGAGGGCCGCGAGGTGCTCGAGCTGCTCGCCGACGACGTGCACCGCTTCGCGCAGATGGTCGAGGACCTGTTGGAGATCTCGCGGTTCGACGCCGGCGTGGTGCGGGTCCGTCGGGAGCCGACGAACGTGGGCGAGCTGGTCGCGATGGTGGCCGACCGTTGCGCGGGCCGGCCGGTCACCGAGGTCGGGCCGAATGCCGAGGAGGTCGTCAGCTGGGTGGACCGGCGGCGGTTGGAGCGGGTCGTGGAGAACCTGGTGCACAACGCCGAGTCGCATGCGGGCGGGGTGACCCGGGTGCTGGTCACCGCCACCGCGGACACGGTCTTCGTCAACGTGGAGGACCGCGGCCCGGGGATCCCCGACGGGGAGCAGGAGCGGATCTTCGAACGGTTCTCCCGCGCCGAGGCGCATCGTTCGGGCAACCCCGAGGGTGTGGGGCTCGGGCTCGCGCTGGTGTTCGAGCACGTGCGGCTGCACGGCGGCCGCGTCTGGGCCGAACGGAACAGCCCTCGGGGCACCCGGTTCGTCGTCGAGATCCCGGTGCAGCCATGACCCGCGCCCCCTCGGTCGCCTTGCGGGTCGCCGTGCGGGCGGCTCTCTGCGCGATCCTGCTCACCGCCGGGTTGTCCGGCTGTGGGTTGAAGCCGCAGGACCGCCCCGAGCCGATCCCCAGCCAGCAGCTGCCGTCGCCCTTTTCTTCTCCCACTAGGGTTGGGACGTGACCCGATCCGACCCCGAGCAACCCAAGGCAGAGCTGGTCATCGTCTCCAACCGGCTCCCGGTGGACCGGGTGGTGAATCCGGACGGGTCGATCGACTGGCGGCGCTCCCCGGGCGGCCTGGTCACCGCGCTCGAGCCGGTGATGCGCGCCAACGACGGCGCGTGGATCGGCTGGTCGGGCGGAACGGACCCCGACCTGGAGCCGTTCGTCGACGACGGGCTTTCCCTCGTTCCGGTCGCGCTCAGCTCCCAGGAGGTGGAGGAGTTCTACGAGGGCTTCTCCAACGGCACTCTGTGGCCGCTCTACCACGACGTGGTCGCCAAGCCGGAGTTCCACCGCGAGTGGTGGGACTCCTACGTCACCGTCAACCGCAGGTTCGCCGAGGCCGCCGCCGAGACGGCCGCCGAGAGCGCGACCGTGTGGGTGCACGACTACCAGATGCAGCTGGTTCCGGCGATGCTGCGCGAGATGCGACCCGACCTGCGGATCGGGTTCTTCCTGCACATCCCGTTCCCGCCCGCCGAGCTGTTCCAGCAGCTGCCCTGGCGCCGCCAGCTGCTCGAGGGACTGCTCGGCGCCGACGTGGTCGGCTTCCAGCGACCCGGTGCGTCGCAGAACTTCGTCCGGCTGGTCCGCCAGCGGGTCGGCCACAAGACACATCGCGACATGGTCTACCTGCCCGACGGCCGCACCGTGCAGGCCGGTGCGTTCCCGATCTCGATCGACGTGGAGGGGCTCGAGCAGCTCGCCCGTTCCGAACCGGTGCAGCAGCGCGCGAAGGAGATCCGCGAGCAGCTCGACAACCCGAAGTACATCCTGCTCGGCGTGGACCGGCTCGACTACACCAAGGGCATCTACGCCCGGCTGCGCGGCTACAGCGAGCTGATCGCCGAGGGGCGGCTCAGCGTCGAGGACGCGGTGTTCGTGCAGGTCGCCACACCTTCCCGGGAACGCGTCGAGCAGTACCGCGTCCTCCGCGACGACATCGACCGGCTGGTGGGCCGGATCAACGGCGACCTCGGCCGGATCGGCCGGCCGGCGATCTCCTACCTGCACTCCTCCTACCCGCGCGAGGAGATGGCGGCGCTGTTCCGTGCCGCCGACGTCATGGTGGTCACGCCGCTGCGTGACGGCATGAACCTGGTCGCCAAGGAGTACGTCGCCTGCCGCTACGAGTCCGACGGGGCGCTCGTGCTCTCCGAGTTCGCAGGCGCCGCTGACGAGCTGCGCCAGGCGTTCCTGATCAACCCGTACGACATCAACGGGATGAAGGCGTCGATCATGCAGGCGATCAACGCCGACCCCAAGGACCTCAGCAAGCGGATGAAGGCCATGCGGAAGACGATCTCCGAGCACGACGTCAAGGACTGGGCGTCGAGCTTCCTCAAGGTGCTCAGCGAGGCCCGGCCGATGCATCACAAGCAGCTCCGCCCCGCCCGCCGCACCTGACGGCGCCTGCCCAACCCCCAACCCCCCCCCCCCACCCCCGGAAACCCCCCCCATTGACCCGCCGGACCCCCGGGGTTTGCCCGCGGGACACCGGGGTTTTAAACGCGAG
>JAICRS010000074.1 GCA_025966335.1 Nocardioidaceae bacterium | reverse complement strand
GCAGACGGCCGGCGTTTCGCTGACCGCGCAACAACCGGTCAACAACGTCGTCCGTACGGCGGTGGAGGCGCTCGCCGCGGTGCTGGGCGGGACGAACTCGCTGCACACCAACGCGCTCGACGAGACGCTGGCGCTGCCGAGCGAGCAGGCCGCAGAGATCGCGCTGCGCACCCAGCAGGTGATCATGGAGGAGACCGGCGTGGTCAACGTCGCGGATCCGCTCGGTGGTTCGTGGTACATCGAGGCGCTCACCGACAAGCTCGAGGCCGAGGCCAACGCGATCTTCGACAAGATCCTGCAGATGGGCGGGTCGACGCTGACCTCGGCCGACACCGAGCAGCTCGCCGGCCAGGTGCAGCAGAGCATCGGTGACGCGAAGAACGGCGCCTGGCCGATGACCCCGGGCATCCTGCGCGGCATCGAGGACGGCTGGTTCATGTCCGAGATAGCCGAGGCCGCGTTCCAGTACCAGACCGCCCTGGAGAAGGGCGACAAGAAGGTCGTCGGCGTGAACTGCCACGAGGAGTCGGTGACCCACGAGCTGGAGATCCTGCGGGTCTCGCACGAGGTCGAGGTGGACCAGGTCCGGGAGCTCTCCGAGCGCCGCGGCGTCCGGGACGAGGCGACGGTGAACGCTGCTCTCGCCCGAATGGTCGAGGCGTCGCGCGGCGACGAGAACATGATCCCGGCCATGCTCGACGCGTGCCGCGCGGAAGCCACCCTCGGGGAGATCTGCGACGCGCTGCGCGCCGAGTGGGGCGAGTACCGCGAGCCCGCCCGGTTCTGAGCTTTCTCGGTGCGGCCGGAAAATGATCCGGCCGGATCTCTTGGCGGGGGACCGCGGCGGGTTTACCTTGGTGGAATCGACGGGTCCGGTCCAGGCTTGATCGAAGTGTTGCTGCTTGGGGAATCGGGCAACCGCGCTGAATTGAAAAGACGCCTCCCCAGCCGGACCGGACCCGCCCCATGTCGCGACTTGGCCCGTTCGGCAAGATAGGCCCCATGAGCACGCCATCGTTCTCGCGCCCCGGCGCCGTCGACCTCTCCGCCCTCAAGCGACCCGCCACCCCGCCCCCGGGATCGGCGCCCGGAGCGCCCACCGGTGGCCCGGCCGGGGCCGGGTCCTACTCGGTCGAGCTGAACGAGCAGAACTTCCAGGCCGAGATGCAGGGCGCCACGAACGCGCCGGTCGTGCTGGTCTTCTACTCCGCGCAGATGCCCGCCAGCGTCACCCTGGCCCAGGACCTGGACACCCTCGCCGACGAGTTCGAGGGCCGTTTCCTGCTCGGCAAGGTCGACGTGGACGCGGCCCCCGGTATCGCGCAGGCTCTGCAGATCCCGTCGGTGCCGCTGGTCGCGCTGGCGATGGGCGGCCAGCTGGCCCCGCTCCTGCAGGACGCCCCGCCGCTCGAGGAGCTGCGCGCCCTGCTCGGCCAGGTCCTCCAGGCCGCCGCGGCCCAGGGCATGACCGGCCGGGTCCAGCCGCGCGGCGCCGCACTCGTCGAGGAGGACGGTGCCGAGGAGCAGGTGGACCCGCGCTACGCGCCCGCGCAGGACGCGCTCGCGGAGGGCGACATCGACCGCGCCGTCGCCGAGTACCAGAAGCTCGTCGACGCCAACCCCGCCGACGTCGAGGCCGCGGGCGGGCTGGCGATGGCCCAGGTGCTGCAGCGCACGGTGGGCGCGGACCCGCAGGCAGTCCGCTCCGCCGCGGCCGAGAACCCCGATGACGTCGCGTCCCAGACCCTGGCGGCCGACCTCGACCTCCTCGGCGGACACGTCGACGACGCCTTCGGCAGGCTGATCGAGCTGGTGCGTCGTACCTCCGGAGACGAACGCGACCAGGCCCGCACCCACCTGCTCGGCCTGTTCGCCGCCGTCGGCAACGACGATCCGCGCGTCCTCAAGGGCCGGCAGAACCTCGCCAACGCCCTGTTCTGACAACTCAGCGGCCGGACTCGGTGTACGTCGGGCCGCCACCTGTGACCGCGGCCAACGCGGACTCGATCCGCCGGGCGGTGAAGTCCGCGCAGTGCTCGCGGACCTCGTCGAGCGTGCAGAAATGGGCGGAGACGATCTCCCGCGGCTGGGCGACGACCTGGTCCAGCAGCGACGGCTCGTGGACGCCGCCGTCGAAGACCAGGCAGATCGCGTCGTCCCAGCCGCCCCAGGTGGGCAGCCAGTCGGTGAGCAGCAGCGAGCCGGCCTTGATGTCGAGGGCGAGCTCCTCCTCGATCTCCCGGGACACCGCGAGCTGCGGTGACTCGTGCACCTCGACCACGCCGCCGGGCAGATCCCAGTCCTTCTTGTAGGTCAGCCGGCACAGCAGCACCCGGTCCTCGGGGTCGCGGATCAGCATCTGCGAGATCGCCCGCTTGCGCGGCAGGAACGAGTTCAGCAGGGCGCGGAAGCTGGTCGGGTCGGTGATCGGCGGGTCGTCGGCGAGCCGGGCCAGCAGCACGTGGCCGGTGGCGCCCTTGCGGTCCCCCCGGCCGCGGACGATGCCCTCCCGGCGCAGCCCCGCCCGGGTTGCCACCCGGAGGGACCGGTGGTTCTCGGGGTCCACCCGCGCCTCGACCCGGGTCATCCCGAGCTCGTCGATCGCGTAGTCGACCAGCATTCGCACCGCCCGGGTGGCGTAGCCGTGGCCGCGGTGGCCGGCGTACAGGGTCCAGGACAGCTCGCCCACCTGCTCGCCCTTGTCGCGGACGTCCACGCTGCCGACCGGACGCCCGTCGTGCTCGATCACGAAGCCGACCAGGGACCGATCCCGGTAGCCGGCCTGCCAGCTCTCGACCGCCTTCTTGTGCTGCTCGTAGGAGGGGACCACCGCGTCGAAGCCGAACCAGTAGGCGATCTCCTCGTCGTGGCCGAGCCGCGCGGGCTCGATGTCCTCCTCGCGCCAGGGGCGGAGCACGATGACGCCGTCGGTCAGCTCCGGTTGCGGGCCGTGGTCAGCTGGCGGACGAGTCACCCTCGAACCTTAGCCAGAGCGTCCCCAGCGGTGGCACCCGCAACGTGGCCGACGCCGGCTGGCCGTGCCAGGACTCGGGGGTCGCGGTGACCGCACCGAGGTTCCCGACGCCGGAGCCGTAGTAGGTCTCGGCGTCGCTGTTCAGTGCTTCCTGCCACGGACCCGCCTCGGGCAGGCCGATCCGGTAGTTCTCATGGGGAACGGCCGCGAAGTTGGAGATGCAGGCCAGGAGCGAGTCGTCCTTGCCGCGGCGGACGAAGCTGAACACGTTGTTGGTCGCGTCGTTGGCGTCGATCCAGGCGAACCCGGTCGGGTCCTGGTCGAGCGACCACAAGGCGGGGGTGTCGACGTACACGTGGTTCAGGTCGCGCACCAGCGACTGCACCCCGCGGTGCTCGACGTGGTCGAGCAGCCACCAGTCGAGCTCGCGGCTCTCGGCCCACTCCGACTCCTGGGCGAACTCCGAGCCCATGAACAGCAGCTGCTTGCCGGGATGCGCCCACATGTAGGCCAGGTAGGCGCGCAGGTTGGCCAGCTGCCGCCACCGGTCGCCCGGCATCTTCCGCAGCAGCGACCCCTTGCCGTGCACGACCTCGTCGTGGCTGATCGGCAGGATGTAGTTCTCGGAGTAGGCGTAGACCAGCGAGAACGTCATCTGCTGGTGGTGGTACTGCCGGTGCACCGGGTCGTTCTGGATGTAGCCGAGGCTGTCGTGCATCCAGCCCATGTTCCACTTGAACCCGAACCCGAGCCCGCCGAGGTGGGTCGGCCGGGTCACGCCGGGCCAGGACGTCGACTCCTCCGCGATCGTCATCGCCCCGGGCACCCGCTTGTAGCAGGTCGCGTTCATCTCCTGCAGGAACGAGACCGCCTCGAGGTTCTCGCGCCCGCCGTAGACGTTCGGGCTCCACTGCCCGTCCTCGCGGGAGTAGTCGAGGTAGAGCATCGACGCGACCGCGTCCACCCGGAGCCCGTCGATGTGGTACTCCTCGAGCCAGTACAGCGCGTTGGCGACCAGGAAGTTGCGGACCTCCTTGCGGCCGAAGTTGAAGATGTAGGTGCCCCAGTCGGGGTGCTCACCGCGGTCCGGGTTCGGGTCCTCGTAGAGCGGGGTGCCGTCGAACCGGGCGAGCGCGAACTCGTCCTTGGGGAAGTGCGCCGGGACCCAGTCCACGATCACGCCGATCCCGGCCTGGTGCAGCCGGTCGACCAGGTGGCGGAAGTCGTCGGGCGTGCCGAACCGGGAGGTCGGGGCGAAGTACGACGTGACCTGGTAGCCCCACGAGCCTCCGAACGGGTGCTCCATGGGCGGCATGAGCTCCACGTGCGTGAAGCCGAGCTCCTGCAGGTAGGGAACCAGGTGGTCGGCCAGCTCGCCGTAGGTGTACGGCCTCCCGTCGTGGTGCTTGCGCCAGGAGCCGAGGTGCATCTCGTAGACCGACATCGGCTTCTCGTGCTGGCCGCCCTCGGCGCGGCGGGTCATCCAGGTCTCGTCGGCCCAGGAGTAGCCGGACTCGAACACCACCGAGGAAGTCTGCGGCGGCGTCTCGGTGTGGAACGCCATCGGGTCGGCCTTCTCCCGCCACTGGCCGTCCGCGCCGAGGATCAGGAACTTGTACTGGGCGCCGGTGCCGACGCCGGGCACGAACAGCTCCCAGACACCGGAGACGCCCATCTGCCGCATCGGGTGCTCGCGGCCGTCCCAGCTGTTGAAGTTGCCCTTCACCCGGACGCCCTTGGCGTGCGGCGCCCAGACCGCGAAGGACGTCCCCATGATCGGGCCCTGGACGCTGTCGTAGCGCCGGACGTGGGCGCCGAGGACCTCCCACAGCTGCTCGTGCCGACCCTCGTTGATCAGGTGCAGGTCCATCTCGCCGAGCGTGGGCAGGTAGCGGTAGGCGTCGTCGACCTGGTGCGGGGTGCCGCCGGCATAGGTGACCTCGAGCCGGTAGTCCGGCGGCTCGGGCACGTCGAGTACGCCGGCCCACACGCCCTCGTGCTCGTGCTCGAGCTGGACCCGACCTCCGCCGTGCACGACCGCGACCGACTCGGCCAACGGCCGCAGCACCCGGACGGTGACCGCCCCGTCGTGCTTGTGTGCGCCGAGCACGGCATGCGGGTCACCGTGCTCGCCGGTGATGATCTGGCCGAGAACGGCCTTGTCCAGTGGCAGGGTCTTGCTCATCAGCTGCTCGCCTCCGGGCGCTCGACATCGGACTGGGTGAGCCGTTCGATCGCGGACAACGGGATACTGATCCAGTCGGGCCGGTTGCGCGCCTCGTACACGGTCTCGTAGACGGCCTTGTCGACCTCGTAGGCGCGGAGCAGCACCTTCTGGTCGACGGAGAGCTCACCGCTCTCGGTGCGGTCGCTGGCCTCGACGTACCCCTCGAGGAACGCCGTGCTGTTGCGCTCGACCCACTCGGTCGCGCGGTACTGGATCTGGGCGCCCGCCTCCTGGACGTCGGCCTCCACCGCGTGCGCGGCGTAGTCGAAGGAGCGGAGCATGCCGGCGACGTCGCGCCAGGCGCTGTCCGGCCGGACCCGCTCGGACAGCGGCTTGGCCGGCTCGCCCTCGAAGTCGACGATCTTCCAGCCGCGGACGGTGCGCAGCGTCTGTCCGAGGTGGAAGTCGGCATGGATCCGCTGCACGACGACCGGCTCGCTCAGCCCGGCCACCGCGTCGAACGCTTCCCGCAGGCCGTCGGCGTGCGCGTCGAGGTCGGGAACCACCTCGATGGCCGCGTCCAGTCGCTGGTCCATGGCCGCCGCCAGCTCGGCGAGCTGCTCCTTGCCCCAGGTCTCGGTGGGGAAGTGCGCGGCGAGCGCGTCGTGGACCTCGGCCGTGGCGATGCCCAGCCGGTGCGACTCCGCGGCGAAGTCGCCACCGACCTCGTCGGCGTGCAGGTCGGCCTCGGCGAACAGGTCGCGGACGCTGGCCAGCGCGAGGTCCCAGCCGTCGCTCGCGGTGCGCAGGAACTGCTGGAGCATCGCGAGCTGCATCGGCTCGTCGGAGTCCCGCGCGGGCGTCTCGAGCCAGCCGTAGAGCGCGGCCACGTGCTCGTTGTCCGCCTTGGTGAGCGCCTCGTGGATCTCGACGTCGGGGTTGCGGCCCGGCGTGATCTTGCGGAAGACCTTCATCAGGCTGTCCTCGCCGAACCGCACCGAGGAGTTGCTCTGCTCGCCGGAGAAGAGCGACGAGTAGACGTCGGTGTCGAGCTCGTGGCCCTCGAGCCGGTGGAAGACCAGGTCGTCGAGCCGGGCGCGTGCCACGAACGCCTCGAGCCACAGCGCCGCGGCGGCCCGGTCCTGCAGGGCGTCGTAGACGAACACCTGGCCCAGCTCCTCGTCCTCCCACTCGCCGACCAGCGCGTGCTCGAGCCGGTCCTGGACCTGGAGGTAGTAGGCCAACGGGAGCTGGTAGAGGTCGCTGGACCCGTCGTCGTACTCGACGGTGGCGAGCTCGATGCGGGCCCGCGGGGCGTCGGGGTCCGCGGACCCGTTCAGCCAGCCGAGCCGGCGTACCTCTCCGACGGTGAACGTCCGGCCCTTGCCGCCGAACCAGCGGGCGGAGCCGATGAACTGCTCGAGAGCGGCGGTCACGAGGGAGCGCTCCCTTCCTCCGCTGCCGGCTGCGGCAGCCGGAACCAGTAGAAGCCGTAGGCACCGAGCGTGAGCAGGTAGGGCAGCTCGCCGATCTGCGGGAACCGGACGCCGCCGAGCAGCTCGACGGGTTCGATGCCTTCCCAGCGCCGCAGGTCGAGCTCGACCGGCTGCGGGAACCGGGACAGGTTGTTCACGCACAGGACGAGGTCGGAGCTGTCGCCGTCGGTGTACTCGCGCATGTAGCTGAGCACGCTCGGGTTGGACCCGCCGAGGTCGGTGAAGGTGCCCATCCCGAACGAGGGGTGCTTCTTGCGGGCGTTGATCATCCGCCTGGTCCAGTGCAGCAGCGAGGACGCGTTCTCCAGCTCGGTCTCGACGTTGACGCGCTGGTAGCCGAACACCGGGTCCTGGATCACCGGCAGGTGCAGCCGGCCCGGGGTGGCGACCGAGAACCCGGCGTTGCGGTCCGGCGTCCACTGCATCGGGGTGCGTACGCCGTCGCGGTCACCGAGCCAGATGTTGTCGCCCATCCCGATCTCGTCGCCGTAGTAGAGCACCGGTGAGCCGGGCATGGAGAGCAGCAGGGCGGTGAACAGCTCCATCTGGTTGATGTCGTTGTCGAGCAGGGGGGCGAGCCGGCGGCGGATGCCGATGTTCGCCTTCATCCGCGGATCCTTGGCGTACTCGTCCCACATGTAGTCGCGGTCCTCGTCGGCGACCATCTCCAGGGTCAGCTCGTCGTGGTTGCGCAGGAAGATGCCCCACTGGCAGTTGTCGGGGATCGCCGGGGTCTGCTCGAGGATCTCCGAGATCGGGAACCGCGACTCACGGCGGACCGCCATGAAGATGCGCGGCATCACCGGGAAGTGGAAGCACATGTGGCACTCGTCGCCGCCCTTCTCGAAGTCGCCGAAGTAGTCGACGACGTCGGCCGGCCACTGGTTCGCCTCCGCCAGCAGCACCCGGTCGGGGTAGTGCTCGTCGACGTAGGTGCGGACCTGCTTGAGGAACTCGTGGGTCTCCTTGAGGTTCTCGCCGTTGGTGCCTCGGCGCTCGTAGAGGTAGGGGACGGCGTCGAGGCGGAAGCCGTCGATGCCCATGTCCAGCCAGAACCTCAGCGCCTCGAACATCGCCTGGTGGACCTTGGGGTTGTCGAAGTTCAGGTCCGGCTGGTGGCTGTAGAAGCGGTGCCAGAAGTACTGCTGCCGCACCGGGTCCCAGGTCCAGTTCGACGGCTCGGTGTCGACGAAGATGATCCGGGCGTCCTCGTAGAGCTCGTCGGTGTCGGACCACACGTAGAAGTCGCCGAACGGGCCCTCGGGGTCCCTCCGCGACTCCTGGAACCACGGGTGCTGGTCGGAGGTGTGGTTCATCACGAAGTCGATGATCACCCGGATGCCCCGGGCGTGCGCCGCGTCGAGGAACTCGTGGAAGTCGTCGACGGTGCCGACCTCGGGCAGGATGTCGGTGTAGTCGGCCACGTCGTACCCGCCGTCACGCAGCGGCGAGGTGAAGAACGGCGGCACCCACAGGCAGTCCACGCCGAGCCAGTCGAGGTAGTCGAGCTTCTCGGTCAGCCCCTTGAAGTCACCGATGCCGTCGCCGTTGGAGTCCTTGAACGAGCGGACCAGCACCTCGTAGAAGACCGCGGTCTTGAACCAGTCCGGTTCATGGGCGGGCAGCCCCTCGGCCGTCTCCGGCAGCTGGTCGGTCACGGGCTCTGTCACAGGCTGGGCCTCCGAACGGTGAGGACGTGCGCGGGCTCGTGGTAGGGGTCGAGACGGACGTAGTTGCGCTCGCCCCAGCGCCAGGTCTGGTCGGTCAGCTCGTCGTGGACCACGAAGGTGTCCTGCCAGTCCATGCCCAGCGACGGCATGTTCAGGTGCACGGTGGTCTCCCGTGGTGCGTGCGGGTCGACGTTGACCACGACGATCACGGTGTCGTCGCCGGTCCGCTTGGAGAACACCAGCATGGACTCGTCGTCGCTGGAGTGGACGGTCAGGTTCCGCAGCTGCTGCAGCGCGGGGTGCTCGCGGCGGACCTGGTTCAGGCGGGTGATGTACGGCGCCAGGGTGCGCCCCTCCGCCTCGGCGGCCTCCCAGTCGCGGACCCGGACCTGGTACTTCTCCGAGTCGAGGTACTCCTCGCTGCCGGGCTTGACCGCGACGTGCTCGAACAGCTCGAAGCCGGCGTAGACGCCCCACGACGGGGAGGCCGTGGCGGCGATCGCGGCGCGGATCTTGAACGCGGCCGGACCGCCGTACTGCAGGTAGGCGTGCAGGATGTCCGGGGTGTTCACGAACAGGTTCGGGCGCAGCACGTGGCTGGTCTCGCGGGACAGCTCGTTGAGATAGGCCTCGAGCTCCCACTTGGCGTTGCGCCAGGTGAAGTAGGTGTAGGACTGGTGGAAGCCGATCGCGGCAAGCGTGCGCATCATCGCCGGCTTGGTGAACGCCTCGGACAGGAAGATCACGTCCGGGTCGGTCTTGCGGATCTCGCCGAGCAGCCACTCCCAGAACTCGACGGGCTTGGTGTGCGGGTTGTCGACCCGGAACACGCGTACGCCGTGCGCCATCCAGTGCCGCACCACCCGGAGCACCTCGGCGTAGATGCCCTTCGGGTCGTTGTCGAAGTTGACCGGATAAATGTCCTGGTACTTCTTCGGGGGGTTCTCCGCGTAGGCGATGGTGCCGTCCGCGCGGGTGGTGAACCACTCCGGGTTGGACTTCACCCAGGGGTGGTCCGGTGCCGCCTGGAGCGCCAGGTCGAGGGCGACCTCCAGGCCCAGCTCGTTGGCGCGCTGCACGAACGCGTCGAAGTCCTCGAGCGTGCCCAGGTCGGGGTGTACGGCGTCGTGGCCGCCCTCGTCCGAGCCGATCGCCCACGGTGAGCCGGGATCACCTTCCTCGGTGACCAGCGTGTTGTTCGGGCCCTTCCGGTTGATCTTCCCGATCGGGTGGATCGGCGGCAGGTAGACGATGTCGAACCCCATCGCGGCGACCGCGTCGAGCCGCTTGGCGGCCGTCCGGAACGTGCCCGAGACGGCCTTCCCGGTCCGCGGGTCCATGACTGCGCCCTCGGAGCGGGGGAAGAACTCGTACCACGACCCGAACAGGGCGCGGGTGCGGTCGACGTGGAAGGGGTACGGACCCGCGCTGGTCACCAGCTCGCGCAGCGGGTGGCGGGCGAGCACCTCGTCGACCGCGGGCGAGGTCGCGGCGGCGTACCGGACCGCGTCCGGCCGGCTGGTGTCGTTGATCCCCTTCAGCGCATCGGCGATCGCCTGCCGCTCCACGCCCTTGCGGGGGAGGTTCTCGGCGATCCGCTCCAGCAGCAGCGCACCCTCGGCGAACATCAGCTCGACGTCGATCCCCGCCGGGATCTTGATCTCGGAGGCGTGCCGCCAGGTCGCGACCGGGTCTCCCCACCCCTCGACCTCGAACGTCCAGGGGCCCGGCTCGTCGGCGCTGACCTCCGCGCTCCACAGGTCCGGCTCCTCCGGGTCCTTGGTCATCCGGATCCAGGGCCGTCGTACGCCGTGCGGGTCGGTCAGCACGACGTCGGCGTTGAGCGCGTCGTGGCCTTCGCGGAACACGAGCGCGGTGACGGTGAACGGCTCGCCGACCGCCGCCTTGGCCGGGTAGCGACCGCAGTCGACGACGGGGGTGACATCCGTGATGGGGATTCGACCAACCATGCCTTCAACCTGCCCCATCCGGACAAGACCATGCAAGTAGCGGTTGGAACGATCAACGGATGGGCGTTCCCGCGAATGTCGACCGCCTGTTGGAGCGATCAACCCGCGTTGGTTACGGTCAGGGGGTGAGAGCTATCCGCCGGTTCACCGTCCGTCCCGTCCTGCCTGAGCCGCTGAAGCCGCTCGGCGATCTCGTGAACAACCTCCGCTGGTCGTGGCACCCGGAGACTCAGGACCTGTTCGCCGCGATCGACCCGGACGTCTGGGAGACCTCCGGCAACGATCCGGTGCGGCTGCTCGGCTCCGTCTCCGCCGAGCGGCTCCGCCAGCTGGTCGACGACGAGGCGTTCATGGGCATGCTCGAGAGGACGCACAAGGACCTCGAGCACTACCTGACCGGCGACCGCTGGTTCCAGTCGCTCGGGGAGTCGGCTCCGCGCTCGATCGCCTACTTCTCACCCGAGTTCGGGATCACGGCCGTGCTGCCGCAGTACTCCGGCGGTCTCGGCATCCTGGCCGGGGACCACCTCAAGACCGCGAGCGACCTCGGCGTCCCGATCGTCGGTGTCGGCCTGCTCTACCGGCACGGCTACTTCCGCCAGTCACTCTCGCGGGAGGGGTGGCAGCAGGAGAAGTACCCCGTCCTCGACCCCGACGGCCTGCCGATCTCCATCCTCCGGGAACCGGACGGCACGCCGGCGAAGATCTCCTTCGGCCTGCCCGGCGGTGAGTCGCTCACAGCTCGGATCTGGATCGCCCAGGTCGGCCGGGTTCCGCTGCTCCTGCTCGACTCCGACGTGGAGGAGAACAGCGACGTGATCCGGGAGGTCACCGACCGGCTGTACGGCGGGACCACCGAGCACCGGCTGCGCCAGGAGATGCTGCTCGGCGTCGGTGGGGTGCGGGCGCTGCGCGCCTACTCACGGATCACCGGCGCGCCGGACCCTGAGGTGTTCCACACCAACGAGGGCCACGCCGGCTTCCTCGGCATCGAGCGGATCCGCGAGCTCACCGAGGACACCGGGCTCGACTTCGCCACCGCGCTGGAGGTCTCCCGCGCCGGGACGGTGTTCACCACGCACACGCCGGTGCCGGCCGGCATCGACCGGTTCCCGCGGGACATGGTCGAGCAGTACTTCGGCGGCGACAACGCGAGTCCCGGCGTCCCGGTCGAGAAGATCCTCGAGCTCGGTCGCGAGGACTACCCGAGCGGCGACCGCGGTGTGTTCAACATGGCGGTGATGGGTTTCCGGCTCGCGCAGCGCGCCAACGGGGTGTCGCTCCTGCACGGCGAGGTCAGCCGGGAGATGTTCGGCGGCCTGTGGCCCGAGTTCGACGCGAAGGAGCGCCCGATCACCTCGATCACCAACGGGGTGCACGCGCCGACCTGGGTGGCCCGCGAGGTGTTCGAGCTGGCCCGCAGCCAAGGGGTCAAGCCAGGTTCGGACCCGGAGGACGACGACCCGGAGCAGGTCTTCGACGTCGTGGACACCGTTCCCGGCAAGGACATCTGGGCCACCAAGCGCACCCTGCGCGAGTGCCTGGTGACCGATGCCCGAAAGCGGTTGAGGAAGTCGTGGAAGCAGCGAGGTGCGGCACCGGCCGAGCTCACCTGGATTGACTCCGCACTCGATCCCGACGTGTTGACGATCGGCTTCGCGCGACGGGTGCCTTCGTACAAGCGGCTGACCCTGATGCTGCGCGACCCCGAGCGCCTCAAGCGGATCCTGCTGCACCCGGAGCGGCCGGTGCAGCTGGTGATCGCGGGCAAGTCGCACCCCGCGGACGAGGGCGGCAAGAAGCTGATCCAGGAGATCGTCCGGTTCGCCGACGACCCGCAGGTGCGGCACCGGATCGTGTTCCTGCCCAACTACGACATCGCGATGGCGCAG
>JAICRS010000369.1 GCA_025966335.1 Nocardioidaceae bacterium | reverse complement strand
GCGACCTGCGGCATCAGCGCCAGCTGTCCCGCCTCGTCGTCGTGCCCGTTGTCCGTCACGTGGTCAGTCCTATCAGCAGGGACCGACGTCGCCCCAGCACGTCCGGCCGCGTTGTGGACAACATCCGCCGCGTCCGCCGTACTCCCGGACCGCACTCCCCTTGGCGATCTGCCGCTCCCCATGGTGGACATGCCATGGGGAGCGGCAGATCGGCTGCATACCGTGGTAAACCGCCCAGGGCGGGGTCAGGCGCCGGCGGCGGCCTTCAGCGCGTCGACCCGGTCGGTCCGCTCCCAGGTGAACTCGTCGAGCTCGCGGCCGAAATGGCCGTAGGCGGCGGTCTTCGCGTAGATCGGCCGGAGCAGGTCGAGGTCACGGATGATCGCGGCCGGCCGCAGGTCGAACACCTCGAGCACCGCCTTCTGGATCGACTCCACCGGCACGGTCTCGGTGCCGAAGCAGTCGACGTAGAAACCGACCGGGTGCGCCTTGCCGATCGCGTAGGCGACCTGCACCTCGCAGCGGCGGGCCAGCCCGGCGGCCACCACGTTCTTGGCGACCCAGCGCATCGCGTACGCCGCGGACCGGTCCACCTTCGAGGGGTCCTTGCCGGAGAACGCGCCACCACCGTGGCGGGCCATCCCGCCGTAGGTGTCGATGATGATCTTGCGGCCGGTCAGGCCGGCGTCGCCCATCGGGCCGCCGATCTCGAAGCGGCCGGTCGGGTTGACCAGCAGCCGGTAGTCCTCGGAGGGGATGTCGAACTGCTCGAGCACCGCGTCCACGACGTGCTTGCGGATGTCGGGGGTCAGCATCGCGTCCAGGTCGATGTCCTTGGCGTGCTGGCTGGACACCACGACGGTGTCCACCCGGACCGGGCGGTCCTCGTCGTCGTACTCGATGGTGACCTGGGTCTTCCCGTCCGGACGCAGGTAGGACATGGTGCCGTCCTTGCGGACCTCCGAGAGCCGCTCGGCCAGTCGGTGCGCGATCGTGATCGGCAGCGGCATCAGCTCGGGAGTGTCGTCACAGGCGTAGCCGAACATCAGCCCCTGGTCGCCGGCGCCCTGCTTGTCGAGCGGGTCGACCGACTTGTCGTGCCGCTCCTCGTAGGCGTCGTCGACACCGGCGGCGATGTCGGAGGACTGGGCGCCGATGGCGATCTGCACGCCGCAGGACCATCCGTCGAAGCCCTTGTTGGACGAGTCGTAGCCGATCTCGAGGATCTTGTCGCGGACCAGCTGCGGGATCGGTGCGTAGGTGTCGGTGGTCACCTCACCGGCGACGACGACCAGGCCGGTGGTGACCAGCGTCTCGACCGCGACCCGGCTGCGGGGGTCGTCGGCCAGCATCGCGTCCAGGATCGTGTCGCTGATCTGGTCAGCGATCTTGTCCGGGTGCCCCTCGGTCACCGACTCGGAGGTGAAAAGTCGTCCAGCCACGTGGTGTGTCCCCTGCCCGCGTCCCCCGTGTCCCCGGGATGACGCACTCGGATTCGTTCTTATCGACAATAACCCGTGCGGTGCGCCGGGCTCAGTCG
>JAICRS010000213.1 GCA_025966335.1 Nocardioidaceae bacterium | reverse complement strand
GAGACGCCCGCGTTGACGATGAACAGCGTGGCGCCGGTCAGGACGAGGCCGAGGCCGAGGGCGGGGTTGCGGGGCAGCACCGGACGAGTGTAAGGCGTCAACGACCCCTATGCCCCTGACGGATCGCGGGGCAGGGCCTGGCTAGGCTGAGCGCCATGACCTCCGCGCCCGACCGCCCGCAGATCCGTCCGGCGATCGCCGACCTCCCGGCGTACGTCCCCGGCAAGCCGCCCGCGGCCCGGGACGGTGTCCCGACCTACAAGCTGTCGTCGAACGAGAACCCCTTCCCGCCGCTGGCCGGCATCCTCGAGGCGGCCACCGACGCGGCCGGCGCGATGAACCGCTACCCCGACATGGGATGCACCGCGCTCTACGCGAGGCTGTCCGAGCACCTCGGTGTGCCCGTCACCCACCTCGCCGCCGGCACCGGCTCGGTCGCGGTGCTCTACCACCTCCTGCAGGCGTTCTGCGAGGCCGGTGACGAGGTGGTCTACGCCTGGCGGTCCTTCGAGGCCTACCCGATCGCGGTCGCTGTGACCGGCGCGACCTCGGTGCAGGTGCCGCTGGACGCCGAGGCCCGGCACGACCTCGGCGCGATGGCCGCGGCCATCACCGACCGGACCAAGGTCGTCATCGTGTGCACCCCGAACAACCCGACCGGCCCGGCGGTGGGCCGCACCGAGCTCCAGGAGTTCCTCGCCAAGGTGCCTTCGCACGTGGTGGTCGTCGTCGACGAGGCCTACCGCGAGTTCGTCCGGATCGAGGACCCGGTCGACGCGGTCGACCTCTACCGCGACCGGGACAACGTGGCCGTGATGCGGACCTTCGCGAAGGCCTACGGGCTGGCCGGGTTCCGGGTCGGATACGTGATCGCCCCGGAGCCGATCGCATCCGCCGTACGCGCCTGCGCCCTGCCGTTCGGGGTGTCCTCGGTGGCCCAGGCTGCCGCGGTCGCCTCGCTGGAGCGGGAGAAAGAACTGCTCGAGCGGGTCGAAACGCTGGTCGTCGAACGCGGACGAGTGGTCGAGGCGCTGCGGGAGCAGGGTTGGGACGTGCCGGACCCCCAGGGCAACTTCGTGTGGCTGAAGCTGGGTGACCGGACGGTGGAGTTCGCAGCCGCGGCCGACGAGGCCGGCGTGATGGTCCGCCCGTTCGCAGGCGACGGTGCTCGGATCAGCATCGGCGACCCGAAAGGCAACGACATCTTCCTCTCGGTGGCAGCCCGCTTCGTGCGCTGACCACGCGAGTGTGTCCGGTTCGTCGGAAAACGGGTTGGGAGTTGTCAGGAGCAGCAGGTAATCTGCTTCTTACAAATCCGCGCGCTGCCGAGACGGACCACAAGTTCGGCCGGCATCCCGTTCGACCGAGGGGACCACCACCCAGCCGATGTCGTCGACGCACACGAGTCTCGGACCGACCGACCATCCCCCCGCCGGAGTGCACTCGCTCTGGCGGCTCCGCGGTTACCTCAAGCCGCACATCCCGGCGATGGTGATCATGCTGACCACGGCGCTCGCCGGCGTCGGTCTCAGCATCGCCATCCCGCTGGTGACCAAGGCGCTCATCGACGGACCCATCACCGACGGTGACATCGGTCCGGTGCTCCCGCTGGGCTTGCTGGCGCTCGCGCTCGGCATCCTCGAGGCGGTGTTCATCTTCTGGCGCCGCTGGGTCCAGTCCAACGCCGTGCTCGGCGTCGAGACAGCGATCCGGCACGACCTCTACGAGCGGCTCCAGGAGCTGCCGATGGCCTTCCACGGTCACTGGCAGTCCGGCCAGCTGCTGTCGCGGGTCACCACCGACCTCTCGGCGATCCGCCGGTTCAGCGGCTTCGGACTGCTGTTCCTGATCATCAACGTCACCCAGCTCACCGTGGTCACCGGCGTGCTGCTGAACATGTACTGGCCGCTCGGCCTCGTGGTCGCCGCCGCCGCGGTGCCGATCATCTACCTGTCGATGCGTTTCGAGAACGGGTACGTCGTCGTCTCCCGCCGTGTCCAGGACGAGCAGGGCGACCTCGCCACGCTGGCCGAGGAGGGCGCGGTCGGCATCCGGGTGATCAAGTCGTTCGGCCGCAGCCGCCACGTGTCGGAGCAGTACGACGAGGCGGCCCGCAAACTCTATGAGACCTCGATGGACAAGGTTCGCCTGTCCGCACGGTTCTGGACGTTCCTGGAGATCATCCCGAACCTCGCCGTGGTCCTCGTCCTGCTGCTCGGCGCACTCGGCGTCGGCCGCGGTGACCTGACTCCCGGGACGCTAGTCGCCTTCATCACCCTGATGCTCTCGTTGGTGTGGCCGGTCGCCGCGCTGGGCGTGATCCTGGCGATGGCGCAGGAGGCGATGACCGCTGCCGCCCGGGTGCTGGAGATCTTCGACACCGAGCCCACGATCGTCTCCGGGGAGCGGACCCTCGAGTCACCACGAGGGCACCTGCGCTTCGAGGGCGTCGACTTCCACTTCCCCGACTCCGACGAGCTTGTGCTGCGCGACGTCAACCTCGAAGTCGCCCCCGGTGAGACCGTCGCCGTGGTCGGTGCCACCGGATCCGGCAAGACCACACTGACCGCACTGGTGCCCCGGCTCTACGACGTGACCGGAGGACGGGTCACGGTGGACGGGGTCGACGTACGCGACCTGTCGCTGCCGAACCTGCGCACGATCGTCGCCACCGCGTTCGAGGAGCCCACGCTGTTCTCGATGAGCGCCCGGGAGAACCTCGCCCTGGGGCGCGCCGACGCGACGGACGAGGAGATCCGGGACGCGGTCGAGGTGGCCCAGGCCGGCTTCGTCCACGACCTGCCCTGGGGCCTCGACACCCGGATCGGCGAGCAGGGAATGTCCCTGTCCGGTGGCCAGCGGCAACGGCTCGCGCTGGCCCGCGCGGTCCTCGCCCAGCCGAAGATCCTGGTCCTCGACGACACGCTGTCCGCGCTCGACGTACACACCGAGGCGTTGGTCGAGACCGCGCTGCGCCGGGTGCTGGCCGACGCCACCGGCATCGTGGTCGCGCACCGGGCGTCCACGGTGATGCTGGCCGACAAGGTCGCCCTGCTGCAGGACGGCACGATCACCCACGTCGGCAGGCACAGTGACCTGCTCGCCGAGGTTCCGGCCTACCGGAGTCTGCTGGCCGCCGAGGTCACCGGCGCCGACGAGCTGCTCGAGGAGGTCTCCGCGTGAGCGCGACGACACCGCCCACCTCGCCCGGCCCGGGCAACGAGGCCATCGATGACCTCAGCGAGGGCATCAGCGAGAAGGAGAAGTCCTGGCGCGGTGTCGCCGCCGACGGCCGGTCGGACGAGATCAGCGACGAGGTGTCCGGCCTGCTCCGGGACCGGTCCCGCCGGCTGCTGACCGACCTGCTCCGTCCGCACAAGAAGTGGATCTGGATCCTGGTCGGGATCGTCCTGGTCGAGAACGCCGCCCGGCTCTCGATCCCCTACCTGGTCAAGGAGGGCATCGACAAGGGCATCCCGCCGATCCGCGAGGCCGGCGACACCAGCGTGCTGTTCCTCGTGGTCGGACTCGCCCTGGGTGCCACGCTGATCCAGGCTGTCACGCGGCAGATCTTCCTGGTGCTGTCCGGGCGGATCGGCCAGGACATGCTGTTCGAGGTCCGGCGCCGGGTGTTCCGGCACTTCCAGAAGCTGAGCCCGGCCTTCCACGACGAGTACACCTCCGGCCGGGTGATCTCCCGGCAGACCTCGGACGTCGACGCGATCTACGAGATGCTCGAGACCGGCTTCGACGGGCTGGTCACCGCCGTCCTCACCCTGGCGGGCACTGCAGTGCTGCTGCTCGTCCTGGACGTGAAGCTCGGCCTGGTCGCGCTGCTCTGTTTCCCGTTCCTGATGTGGATCACCAACTGGTTCCGCAAGGAGTCGTCGAAGACCTACCGGGTCACCCGGGAGAAGGTCGCGCTGGTGATCGTCCACTTCGTGGAGTCGATGGGCGGCATCCGGGCGGTCCAGGCGTTCCGCCGCGAGGGACGCAACCAGGAGATCTTCGACGACGTCAACGACCAGTACCGGCTCGCCAACCTGCGCGCGTTCCGGCTGGTCGCCTGGTTCATGCCGGGCATCAAGCTGATCGGCAACGTCACGATCGCGATCGTGCTGCTCTACGGCGCCTACCTCGCCTTCCACGGCGAGGTCACCGTCGGTGTGCTCGCCGCGTTCCTGCTCTACCTGCGTGGCTTCTTCGAGCCGATGCAGGAGATCTCGCAGTTCTACAACACCTTCCAGTCCGCGTCGGCCGCGCTCGAGAAGCTCTCCGGCGTGCTCGAGGAGGAGCCCACGATCGCAGAGCCGGAGCGGCCCACACCGCTGGAGGACGTCCGGGGCGAGGTGCGCCTCGACCACGTCCGGTTCGAGTACGTCGAAGGGGTCCCCGTCCTCCCGGACCTCGACCTGACCGTCCCGGCCGGGCAGACAATCGCCCTGGTCGGCACCACCGGGGCCGGTAAGACCACGATCGCCAAGCTGGTCTCCCGCTTCTACGACCCGGTGTCTGGGCGGGTACTGCTCGACGGGGTCGACCTGCGGCAGCTGGACGAGCCGACGCTGCGGAGCTCGATCGTGATGGTGACCCAGGAGAACTACCTGTTCGGCGGGACCGTCGCCGACAACATCCGGTTCGGCCGGCCCGACGCGTCGATGGAGGACGTGGTCGGCGCGGCGAAGGCGATCGGCGCCCACGAGTTCATCGCGGCGCTGCCTGACGGCTACGACACCGACGTCGCGAACCGGGGCGGCCGGCTGTCCGCGGGCCAGCGCCAGCTGGTGGCGTTCGCCCGGGCGTTCCTGGCCGACCCCGATGTGCTGATCCTCGACGAGGCCACCTCCTCGCTCGACGTACCCTCCGAGCGGCTGGTGCAGCGGGCGTTGCGCACGATCCTCGCGGACCGGACTGCGCTGATCATCGCGCACCGGCTGTCGACGGTGGAGATCGCCGACCGGGTGCTGGTCCTCGAGCACGGCCGGATCGTCGAGGACGGCGCGCCGCAGGACCTGATCGAGGGCGGCGAGGGTCGGTTCTCCGACCTGCACAACGCCTGGATCGACTCGCTGGCCTGACCCACACAGATTCGGTGGCCGTGCCTCTTGACACGACCACCGCCTGTTGTTGCGCTTCTGTATTCGGTTGTGTCCCCCGATCCGGGCCGCTGGGTTGGATGCCTGCGGCCCGGACCTTTCTAGGGGAGATCCGTGAGGGTCATCGGTTGCGGTTGCGCGGGCGGTCCCCTCCTCTCGGCGCGCGGGTCGGGGTCACCGGGCCCGACATCGCTGAGTAGGCGCTGAGGCCGCTCGCGTTGCGGGCG
>JAICRS010000150.1 GCA_025966335.1 Nocardioidaceae bacterium | reverse complement strand
CTCCCCGCACCGGCATTAGCCCTTTGGCGCGGCGCCGCCCCCGCCCCGGTGCCGGGGAGGGTCCGCGGCCGCGCCTCCGCCCGCCGGCGGGCCACCGCGTGAGTCCCCCGCCCTGGGCCCCGCCCCCGGGTTGCCCCCCTCCCGGGGCGCCGCCCCCCCCCGGCCCCCGCCACTGTCCTGTGCTCTCCGGCGGTCAGCCGGCGGGGGTCGATCAGGCCTCGCTCATCCCGGACACCGGCTCCGTCGCGCTGCCGGCGCGAACCTTCTCCTCGATGCGCTTGCCGAAGTCGGAATCGACGTTCTTCCAGTAGTCGAAGGCACGCTCGAGCACGTCGGCCCCGACGCCGCCGAGCAGGGCGCCGCTGATCTGGTTCACGGCCGCCTCACGCTGCGCGTCGTTCCACACCTCACGGACCATGGTGCCGGGCTGACCGAAGTCGTCGTCCTCGGCGTGCAGCTCGTAGGCGGAGCGCACCAGGTCACCGTCCACGGACCAGATCTCCTCCGGGTTCCCCTGGCCGTCGCTCCAGCCGCGGCCCTGGGAGTTCGGCGCGTACACCGGCCTTGCGTCGCTCTGCAGGAAGTTCATCTGCCCGTCGAACATGTAGGTGTCCACGTCCACCTTCGGTCGGTTGACCGGGAGCTGGTGGAAGTTGGTGCCGATCCGGTTCCGCTGGGCGTCGTTGTAGGCGAATGCCCGGCCGAGCAGCATCTTGTCCGGCGAGAGGCCGATCCCGGGGACGACGTTGCCCGGCGAGAACGCTGCCTGCTCGATCTGGGCGAAGAAGTTCTCCGGGTTCTTGTTCAGCGTCATCTTGCCGACCTTGATCAGCGGGTAGTCGCCGTGCGGCCACACCTTGGTCAGGTCGAACGGGTTGAACCGGTAGGTCTTGGCGTCCTCGTAGGGCATCACCTGGACCTTGACCGTCCAGCTCGGGTGGTCGCCCCGCTCGATCGCGTCGAACAGGTCGCGGCGGTGGTAGTCGGCGTCGGCGCCGGCCATGTTCGCCGCCTCCTCGTTGGAGAAGAACTCCATGCCCTGGTCGGTGTGGAAGTGGTACTTGACCCAGAACTTCTCACCGGCCTCGTTGACCCACATGAAGGTGTGCGACCCGTAGCCGTTCATGTTCCGCCAGGTGCGGGGGAGACCACGCTCGCCCATCAGGTAGGTCACCTGGTGAGCCGACTCCGGGTTCTGCGTCCAGAAGTCCCACTGCATGTGGTTGTCGCGCAGACCCGAGTCGGGAAGGCGCTTCTGGCTGCGGATGAAGTGCGGGAACTTCATCGGGTCGCGGACGAAGAAGATCGGCGTGTTGTTGCCGACGAGGTCGTAGTTGCCCTCGTCGGTGTAGAACTTCAGCGAGAAGCCACGCACGTCGCGCCAGGTGTCCGGGCTGCCCATCTCACCGGCGACGGTGGAGAACCGGATCAGCAGGTCGGTGCTGGCGCCCTTCTGGAACAGGGCGGCCTTGGTGTACTGCGAGACGTCCTCGGTCGCCTCGAAGACTCCGAACGCACCGGCGCCCTTGGCGTGCGGCTGACGCTCGGGGACCTTCTCGCGGTTGAAGTGCGCCATCTGCTCGATGAAGTGCACATCGTGCAGCAGCAGCGGTCCGTTGCTGCCCACGCTCAGGGAGTTGCGGTCACTGGGTGCCGGTGCACCGGCGCCTGTCGTGGAACCGCCGTGGGGCCGGGTGTCATGGCTAGCCATGCTTGTCCTCCTGGTTGGTTTTGGTGGTCTGGATCGGGGGGGTACGTCGTACGGGTCAGGTCTGCGCCTCGGTCGAGGAACACGTCGCGCACACGCCCCAGAAGGTCACTTCGGCCTCGTCGACGACGAAGCCGGGGGCGTGCCGGTCCAGGTCCGCCGCCTCCAGGCACGGGGCGGTCTCGATCGCGCAGTCGATGTCCGCGACCGCGCCGCACTGCCGGCAGACCAGGTGGTGGTGGTTGTCGCCGACCCGCAGCTCGTAGCGCGCCGAGGAGCCGGCCGGCTGGATCCGGCGGACCAGGCCGCGTCCGGTCAGGGTGTGCAGCACGTCGTAGATGGCCTGGGTGGAGACCTGGCCGACCTCGCCGCGGACCCGGGTCAGGACCGCGTCGGCGCCCGAGTGCGGCGCGTCCGCGAGGGCGGTGATCACCGCGACCCGCTGCTTGGTCACCCGCAGTCCCGCATCGCGCAGGACGGTGGTGGCGTGGACGGACATGTCTCCGACCCAACCACCTTTTCTGGAACGAGTCAAGAAAAGCGCAACTGGTCAGGACCGGTGTAGATCTGCCGGATCACGTCCTCGATGTCCGGCTCGGAGATCGAGAGGTCGGCGACGTCGTACCTCGCAGCCACGGCGGCCACGACCGGCGCCGCACTGGCGTCGGCGGGGAACGAGAGCCACTGCCGCGGCCCGTCGACGCGGCGCACGTCCGCCCCCGGTACGTCGATGGGGTCGGCCGCGTCCACGAGGTCCACGACGAGCGTGCGGGTCGATGATCCCCGGGCGTGCAGACCGGCCAGCGTCCCGTCGTACACCAGGCTGCCGTGGTCGATCACCATCACCCGCGAGCACAGCTGCTCGATGTCCTGCAGGTCGTGGGTAGTGAGCAGAAGGGTGACGTCGCGCTCGGTGTTGATGCTGCGGAGGAACTCGCGCAGCCGGCCCTTGCTGACCACGTCGAGGCCGATCGTCGGCTCGTCGAGGTAGAGGATCTCCGGGTCGTGCAGCAGCGCGGCGGCGAGGTCGCCGCGCATCCGCTGACCCAGGGACAGCTGCCGCACCGGGGTGTCGAGCAGGCCGCCGAGATCGAGCAGCTCGGTGAACTCCGCGAGGTTGCGTCGGAACCGTGCGGTGTCGACCCGGTAGATCCGCCGCAGCAGCTCGAAGGAGTCGCGAAGCGGGAGGTCCCACCACAGCGTGGTGCGCTGCCCGAAGACGACGCCGATCCGCCGGGTCAGCTCCACCCGGTCGCGCGACGGGTCGATGCCGGCCACGGACAGCCGCCCTGCGGTGGGCACCAGGATGCCGGTGAGCATCTTGATCGTGGTCGACTTCCCGGCCCCGTTCGGGCCGATGTAGCCGACCATCTCGCCGCGGTCGACGGTGAACGAGAGGTCGTCGACGGCACGCACGACCTGTGCCTCCCGCCGGAAGCGTCCGACGCGTCGGCGCACCACGAAGGTGCGGGACAGGTTCTCCACCTGGATCAAGGACATGTCAGCTTCCCGTCGATCGGTAGCGGCGGACGCCGGACCGCCAGGCCAGGGCGGCCAGGAGGCCGAGGACAAGGGCGGCCACCGGTGCCGCGAACTGCATGGCGGCGGGCAGCCCGAGCGGGTCCGGCCGGCCGAGGATGAACAGACTGGGATACCAGTTCACGAACGCCACCGGCACGATGAACGTGAGTGCCTTGATCGCCTCGGTCGGGTAGATCGTCAGCGGGTACTGCGTCACCGTGTTGCCACCGTAGGTGAACGCGTTTGCGGCCTCGGAACCGTCCGTCGTCCAGAACTGGAACGCCGCCCCCAGGGTGAAGATCGCCAGGAAGATCAGCGTCCCGCACAGCACCAGGTAGGGCACCATCAGCACCCGCGCTACGGACCAGTCCAGGTCGAGCGCGGTGATCGACCAGGCCAGCACGAACAGCGCCTGGGTGATCCGGCCGATCCGACGCAGCGAGAACTCGTCGGCGCACGCCTGTGCGTACAACGGCACCGGCCGCACCATCATCGCGTCGAACGTGCCCATCCGGATCCGGTTCCCGAGGCGTTCGATGTTGCCGAGGGTCAGGTCGGCCAGTCCCAGGCACAGTCCGGACCCGCCGTACAGGAAGCCGATCTCGGCGAGCGAGAACCCGCCGAGGGCATCGACGCTGGCGAACATGATGACGATCGCCACGAAGTCCAGCCCGGTGATGAAGAACTGGCCGAGGGTGAGCACCACGAACGAGGTCCGGTAGGACATCGACACCCGGATCCACATCCAGGACAGAATCAGGTAGGCGCGCCCGCCCCAGAGCAGCTGCTGCGCGGTGCGGCTAGCCACCCTGGACCACCACCTTGCGGTTCGCGCGACGCAGCACCAGCGCACACAGCGCGAGCAGTACGACGCACCAGCCGACCTGGAACGCGAGGCCCGACAGCAGCGACACCCCGGTACGCCGGCCCAGCCAGATGTCGACCGGGACTTGGACGAACGCGGACCACGGCAGCACCATCACCACGTCCCGGGTCCAGCCGGGGAACAGCACGAGCGGGACCACGAGGCCGGAGAAGAACATCGAGAACACCGCGGCGAGGTTCTTCACGCCGGCCTGGTCGAGCAGCCAGAACGCGGACGAGGCCACCAGCATCCGGATCGCGAAGCTGACCACGACCGCGAGCACCACCGCCACCAGGAAACCGGCCCAGGCGGCCATCGACGGCGGGAACCGCAGGTCGAACAGCAGCGCCCCGACCGCGGTCGGCGCGAGGCCACGGGTCAGCAGGTGGTAGGCCGCCCGGCCGAGGTCGGAGGCCAGCCACCAGCCCAGGAAGTTCACCGGTCGGTAGAGGTCGATCGCGACGTCGCCGGTGCGGATCCTCGCCGCCAGCTCGTCAGGGGCACCACCGCCCCAGATCGCGACGGTCATGATCATCGCCTGGGCCAGCCAGCAGTAGGTGAGGGCGTCGGTCACGTCGTAGCCGCCGGCGTCCGGGTTCTGCTGCCACACCGCGATGTAGGTGAAGGAGATGATCACGCCGAACACACAGTTGGTGAAGATCCCGGCCAGAGTGGCCGCGATGTAGGTCGAGTAGCGGCGGAAGGCACGAACCGCCAGGGCGACGTACAGCACGGCTGGCTCCTCGACGGGTCCGGGCGGCACACGAACACCCCCTCGTCGCATCGACCAGGGGGTTGCGGAATGCCGCTGTGAGATTGTGGGTGCATCAGTGTGCAGCACCCGCTCGAGAACGAGCAACCCGTTTGGAGGCCCAGTGACGAGGAGCAACGCGGCGCCGAGCACCGCGGACGAGACTCCCTGCGAGGAGCGCAACTGTCTGCTGGCCAGCGTGGTGCTGGTGGACTCGCGCGGCTGGCTGCTGCTCCAGGAGCGGGACGAGCACGCCCTGGTCGCGCCGAACCAGTGGGGCCTGGTCGGGGGACACCTCGAGGAGGGTGAGGAGTGGGAGACCGCCCTCTACCGGGAGCTCGAGGAGGAGACCGGGCTGCACCTCGACAGCGGTCTCCGGCTGTGGTTCGACGAGATCGTCCAGCACTCGCCGAAGGTGTCCACGCACCTCGCGGACCACTGGAAGATCTGGGCCGGCCGGGTAGACCTCACCGACAGCGACATCACCCTCGGGGAGGGCCGGCAGATCGTCTTCGTCGACCCCGCCCGGGTCACCGACGGCTCCCTGGACCTCGCGGTCGCCACGAAGCACGTGCTCCCGATGTTCCTCGCCTCCGACCTCTACGCCGAGTTGTCAGAACGGTAGGCGGTCATAGCCGCTCACGCGTCTGACGAGTCGGCGAGACCAGGTTCAGTGCTGGTAGGTGCCGTGGACGATCGCGCGACCGAGGGTCTTGAACGCCAGGTTGAACGACACCACGGCGGGGGAGGCGTCGGAGTCGACGCCGAGGCTCTCCTCGCCCACGGCGTGCACGACGAAGAAGTACCGGTGCGGCATGTCGCCCTGCGGCGGAGCGGCACCCATGAACCCCATCTCGCCGCCGTCGTTGCGGACGTGGAACGCGTTGGCCGGCAGGTTGCCCTGCGCGGCGCCGGCCTCCAGTGAAGTCATGTCGGCGGGCAGGTCGACCAGCACCCAGTGCCAGAACCCTGACGGCGTAGGCGCGTCCGGGTCGAAACAGGTCACCACGAAGCTCTTCGTGCCCTCCGGAGCACCCGACCAGCTCAGCTGCGGCGAGGTGTTGCCCTTGGCGGCGACCTGGTCGTCCTTCAGCGGCTGACCGTCCTGTACGTCGGTGCTGGTGACCGTGAACGACGGGACCGAGGGCAGCAGCTCGTAGGGGTTCGGGGCGACGGGGCGGTCGAGACTCATCAATCCTCCTGAAGGGTCACTGCGGTGGGCGGTTCCGACACTAGTCCGCAGGGTGGTCGTGTTCCACCGGTGCAGCGGACGCGAGGACAATGGCACGATGACCGATCCCGCCACCCTGCTCCGCGAGGCGATCGCCTCGGTGCCGCCACTCGACGCCGGCACCGTCCGCGACGCACTCGCGCGTCAGGCCCAGCTCACCAAGCCACCCGGCGCGTTGGGCGCGCTCGAGGACGCATCGGTGGTGCTCTGCGGGATCCAGGGCACCTGCCCGCCGCTGCCGTTGCGCCGACCGGTGGTGGCCGTGTTCGCCGGGGACCACGGCGTACACGCCCAAGGGGTCAGCCCATGGCCGCAGGAGGTCACGGCGGCGATGGTCGCGAACTTCCGCGCCGGCGGCGCCGCGGTCAACGTGCTCGCGCGACAGGCCGGGGCGGACGTGTTCGTGGTCGACATGGGCGTCGCCGCGGACCTGGCGCCCGGACCGGACCTGTTCGACCGCAAGATCAGGGCCGGTACGTCGGACCTGGCCACCGGGCCCGCGATGACCCGGGACGAGGCTGTCGAGGGTCTGCTCGCCGGCGTCGAGGTCGCGGCGGGGCTCGTCGACCGTGGCTACGACTGCCTGCTGACCGGTGACATGGGGATCGCGAACACCACGCCCTCGGCCGCCCTGATCGCCGCCTTCGCGCCGGCCGACCCGGTGCTCGCCACCGGCCGCGGCACCGGCATCGACGACCCGACCCTGGCCCGCAAGATCGAGATCGTGGCGGCCGCACTGCGGGAGCGGCCCGTGGGCGACGACCCGGTGGAGACCCTCGCGTCCCTCGGCGGCTTCGAGCACGCGGGCATCGCCGGGTTCATCCTCGGCGCCGCGGCCCGCCGGGTCCCGGTGATCCTGGACGGGGTGATCGCCGGATCGGCCGCCCTGGTCGCCAAGGCGCTCGCGCCGGACGCGGTGTCCCGCTGCTTCGCCGGGCACCGCAGCGTCGAACCCGGGCACGTGATCGCGCTCGACGCGCTCGGCCTGCGACCGCTGGTGGACCTCGACCTCCGGCTCGGGGAGGGGACCGGTGCCGTGCTGGCGTTCCCGATCGTGGAGGCCGCAGGTGCGACCCTGCGGGAGATGGCCACCTTCGACTCGGCCGGCGTCGCGCAGAAGGGAACGGACGCGTGAGCCAGGACTTCCCGCCCTACCCGTCCGGACTCCGGCTGGCCGGTCGCCGCGTGCTCGTGGTCGGTGGTGGTCACGTCGCCCAGCGCCGCGTTCCTGGTCTGTTGGCCGCCGGCGCCGACGTGGTGCTGGTGTCCCCGGAGGTGACCCCGGCGCTCGAGGGCCTGGCCGGATCCGGAGAGGTGACCTGGTCCCAACGAGGTTTCGAGGCGGCCGACCTCGACGAGGCGT
>JAICRS010000127.1 GCA_025966335.1 Nocardioidaceae bacterium | reverse complement strand
GTGGCCCGCCGGATCGGCGCCGGCGACCTGCGCGGAGCTCTCGCCCAGGGCATCGACGGTGTCTGGCTGGCCGTGTTCATCGGCGCGGTTGTCACCGTCGCCGGCGTCGCCCTCACCGACCCACTGGTCGGTCTGTTCGGTCCCTCCCCGGAGGTGGCCGACCACGCGGCGACGTACCTGCGCTGGGCCTTCCTGGGCGCCATCCCGCTGCTGGTGATGCTGGCCGCGACCGGAATCCTGCGCGGACTCCAGGACACGCGGACCCCGCTGTACGTCGCCGTGGCCGGCAACCTGATCAACATCGGCCTGAACTTCCTGCTGGTCTACGGGCTCGACCTGGGCATCGCCGGTGCGGCCATCGGCACCGACCTGGCCCAGCTGGCGTCCGCGGCGGTGATGGTCTTCGTGGTGGTCCGGGCCGCGCGTCGGGAAGGGTCCCCACTGACCCCCGACCTGCCGGGAGTACGACGCGCCGCCCACGCCGGAATCGCCCTGGTGATCCGGACGCTCACGTTGCGGGCCTCGCTCCTCGTGATGACCTACGGCGCCGCGGTGCTCGGTGCCACCTCCCTGGCCACCCACCAGCTGGCCAGCACGTTGTGGACCTTCCTGGCCTTCGCGCTCGACGCCATCGCAATCGCAGCGCAGGCGATCACCGGTCGCTACCTCGGCGCCGGTGACGCCGCGCGGGCCCGGAGCGTGACCCGCCGGATGATCTGGTGGGGCGTGGTCAGCGGTCTGGTGACCGGTCTCCTCCTCGCCGCGACATCGCCGTTCCTCGGCGTCCTGTTCACCGACGACCCGGCGGTCCACGACCTGCTCTGGCCGGTCCTGCTCGTCGCCGCAGTGTTCCAGCCGATCGCCGGTGTGGTGTTCGTGCTCGACGGTGTGCTGATCGGCGCCGGCGATGGTCGTTACCTCGCCTGGGGCGGGGTCGTGGTCCTCGCGGTGTTCGCGCCGATGGCCCTGCTCGCCGCGAAGTTCGCGCCCGAGTCCGGCTCCGGTCTGTTGTGGCTGTGGGTCACCTTCGGTCTCGGGTTCATGGGGTCGCGAGCCGTCGTACTCCTGCACCGGGCACGCGGCGAGCGCTGGCTGGTGACCGGGGCGTAGCGCCTAGGATCCTCCCCATGCCCGAGCTGATCACCGGCGCCAGGCCGAGCCGATGACCGGGCTGCACAAGATCGCGATGGGGTTGGTCATCGTCGTGGTCGACGCCTACTTCGGCGAGTTCGACGCCGTGCCTGACGTGCTGGGCTGGATTCTCGTGCTCCTCGGCCTCCGCGATCTTCGTGGACGGGTGACCCTCGGGGGTCTGGTCGCACTCGCGACGGCCGCTGCGGCCGTCTCCGTCGTTCTCCTCTGGCCGGACCTGCTGGCCTCGGCGTCGGAGAGCACCCTGTGGGCGCTGAGCCTGCCCCAGATCGCGTTCAGCATCCTGCTGTGCGGCGCGGCCACGGAGCTCTGCGCGCCGTCGAACAGTGGCAGAGCTCGGCAGTTCACCTGGCTTCGATGGGTGTTCATCGTGCTGGCGTTCGCACCGGCGGTGCTGTACGGCGCGGGGGCGGATGTGCTCGAGGTGCCCATCGCAGTGACCACCGTGGCGGCCAACGTTGCCCTGATCTACCTGTTGTTCCGGCTCGCCGGACGGACCGCGGACGCACGCTGACTCGGCCGGCTTCGGTGAGGGCATCGTCGCCTCGTCGTGGGAGCCGGAGGGCGTGATCTAGCCCGAAAGGGCCAGGCGCATAGCCCGACTGGACCATTGCCGACACCCCTCGGCTGGGGTTGTGTGGAGTCTTCACATATGCGATATGTCCGGGGAGGGACCGAATCGTGGCGAATTCGCGCCAGCATGCTTTCAGAAGAATGTTCAGGGGACTTGTCGCGGGGGTGGGGCTGGTTCTGGTCATGTCGACCGTCTCCGCGGTACCGGCAGCCGCGGGACCGGCCGAGCCCCAGCAGAGAGGGATTCTCGACGGGGTTCTCGATGGGATCCTCAACCCGGTGCTGCCCATTCCAGGCATCGACGGCGTCGGCAGTATCACCAAGATAGGCGGTGGCTACACCTGCACCAGCGCGACCGATCTGGCCGCCATCTTCGAGTGCCTACCGATTCCACTGGCGCAGCTCGGGGCGACAGAGACTGTTCTCAAGGCCGTGCCTGGTACCGACATGGAGTTCGCAGGCTGGGACGGCTGCCCGCAGGAAGCCGGAGAGCTGTGCACCATCAGCAGCGGTCTGCTCACCTCGCTGGTCGCGCCGATCGCCAACTTCGTGCCCGCCGACGGGGGCATCCCGTGCTCGCCGCTGCCGCTGCCGTGCGACGAGGAGCCCACTGAACCGGACACCAGGATCACCGCCAAGCCGGATGCCGAGACGACCGAGGTGGACGCGACATTCGCGTTCGAGGCCGTTCCTGCCCCCGCGGCGGGCGTGGAGTCGTCCTTCCAGTGCAAGCTCGTCGGGCCCGGCTCGCCAGGCATCTACGAGGCCTGCGTGAGCCCATCCACCTACACCGGCCTCGAACCCGGTGCGTACACGTTCTCCGTGCACGCGATCGTCGACGGCGTGAAGGACCCTTCGGACGCGACGGCCAGCTGGAAGGTCACCGAAGAGACCACCGACGAGGAGGCCGGCGCACCGCAGACCCACATCACCGAGTCGCCACGGATCCGCAAGGGCGGCTGGCTGCTGCAGAGCTTCGCGCAGTTCAAGTTCGGCAGCGACGCGAAGAACGCCACCTACCAGTGCGGCCTGAACGGTGACCTTCGCGGCTGCATGGGCGGCCAGGCGCTGTACCGCACCCTGGCCAGCGCCACCCACACCTTCAGCGTCGCGGCGACAGCCGGCGGCAAGGTCGACCGGACCCCCGCCAAGCGGAAGTTCACCGTGCCGAAGAACAACAGCCGGCTCAAGCACTCCAAGGCCGGCAAGTCGTGGGACAAGAAGCGCGGCAAGCGCTACTTCCTCGACACCTACTCGGAGACCAGGACCAAGGGCGCCTGGATCCAGAAGGGCTCGCGGTCCATCAAGAAGATCGCCCTGGTCGCCACCAAGGGCAGGGGCCACGGGACCGTGAAGGTGTTCCTCGGCAAGCGGCTGCTGAAGAAGGTTTCCCTGCGAGCCAACCGGACCCGGACCAGCCAGCTCATCCCGATCAAGACGTTCCGCACCAAGAAGCGCGGCGCCGTACGGATCGTGGTCGTCAGCCGGAACAAGGTCGTCCGCATCGAGGGCCTCGGCATCGCCACCCGCTGACGGGCCCAGCCCGTCGTCTCCTCCAGAGACAGAAAGGGCCGCTCCCCACCGGGGAGCGGCCCTTTCGCGTGTGCTGAGTTCAGTCAGCCTGTGCTGAACCGGTCAGCGCCGTTGTGTCAGACAGCGACGACGTTCAGGTTGACCGTCGCGTCGACGTCGTCGTGGACCTTCACCGTCACCTGGTGCGAGCCCAGGGACTTGATCGGGTTGCCGACGATGATCTTGCGCTTGTCGACCGAGGCACCGGCCTGCGAGATCGCACCGGCGATGTCGGTGACCGTGACCGCACCGAAGAGACGGCCGCCCGCGCCGGCACGCACCGGCAGCTCGACGGTCGCACCCTCGAGCTTGGCCTTGATCTCCTTGGCGTGGTCGAGGTCGCGGACCTCGCGGCTGCTCCGCGCGGCCTTGATCGACTCGATCGTCTTCTCGCCGCCCTTGGTCCAGCGGATGCCGAACCCACGCGGGATGAGGAAGTTGCGGCCGTAGCCGTCGCGGACCTCGACGACATCGCCCGCAGCGCCGAGGCCGGTGACCTCCTGAGTCAGGATGAGCTTCATCAGTCAGTCTCCTCTCAGCGAGCCGTGGACGTGTAGGGAAGGAGCGCGACCTCGCGGGCGTTCTTGACCGCGATCGCAACGTCGCGCTGGTGCTGCACGCAGTTGCCGGTCACCCGACGCGCACGGATCTTGCCGCGGTCGGAGATGAACTTGCGAAGCAGTGTCGTGTCCTTGTAGTCGACGTACGACACCTTCTCCTTGCAGAACTGGCAAACCTTCTTCTTCGGCTTGCGGAGTACTGGCTTGGCCATTCTGGTGCTCCTTTTCATGAGCCCGGCTCTCGCCGGAATGGTCAGCTGCTGGTGAGCAGCCAGTTGTTGTCAGAGATTTGCAGATCAGAACGGGGGCTCGTCCGAGGACCCGGCGGCGCCGCCAGTGGCCCACGGATCGTTGGCGGGCGCCTGCCCACCGCCGTACGAACCACCCTGGCCACCACCCTGCTGGCCGCCCCAGCTTCCGCCGGAACCGCCTGCCTGCTGGCCGCCCTGGGAACCGCCCGAGGACCACGGGTCGTCCCCGCCGCCGCCGTAGGAGCCACCCTGGCCCGTGCCGGAGCGTGAGGTCTTGGTGACCTTGGCGGTCGCGTACTTCACGCTCGGGCCGACCTCGTCGACGTCGATCTCGAAGACGGTGCGCTTCTCACCCTCGCGGGTCTCGTAGGAGCGCGCCTTCAGCCGACCCTGCACGATCACGCGCATGCCGCGCTGCAGCGACTCGGCGGCGTTCTCGGCCGCCTGGCGCCACACCGAGCAGTTGAGGAACAGCGCTTCGCCGTCCTTCCACTCGTTGCTCTGCTTGTCGAACGTGCGCGGGGTCGACGCAACCGTGAAGTTGGCGACCGCGGCACCCGACGGGGTGAACCGCAGCTCGGGGTCGGCGGTCAGGTTGCCGACGACGGTGATCGGTGTTTCGCCTGCCATATCAGGCCTCCCTGGTCTCGGGTCGATTCAAAGTGGTTGACCGGGGGAATCGGTCGGGGTTACCGATGTTCTGAACGTGTGATTGCGTCAGCGAATGCTCGGCCGGATGACCTTGGTGCGCAGAACCGACTCGTTCAGCGTGAGCTGACGGTCGAGCTCCTTCACCGTGGCCGGCTCGGCCTGCAGCTCGATGATGGCGTAGATGCCTTCGGCGTTCTTGTCGATCTCGTAGGCAAGGCGGCGACGTCCCCAGACGTCGACCTTCTCCACGGTGCCGCCGTCCTTGCGGACGACGTTGTTGAGGTACTGGTCGAGCGAGGGCGCGACAGTACGTTCTTCGAGATCGGGGTCGAGGATGACCATTACTTCATAGGCACGCAAAGCGGTCTCCACCTCCTTCGGACTCGGGCGGCCACGGCGTTTCCGTGACAGGAGGGCTGTGCGTCCGTCGTACTCCGGCCGTTCCCGGCGAGGAGTGCGACGTACCGACGGCCCGGACACCCATCCTGGAGGGGCCGAGCCGATCGACGCTCCAGAGTATCAGCGCACAGGCGGCGCGCCGAAATCGTCGTCCACAGGCCACCAGGCCCGCCACCCCGGTCACCGGCCACCGACCACCCGGCCGGCTCTCGGGTGTCGGAGCCCACGCCTAGAGTGAGGCCCATGCCCACTCTCCACATCGGTGCCCACGTCGACCAGGCCGACCCGATCGGCGCGGCGATCGAGCGCGGCGCCACGCTGAGCCAGTTCTTCCTCGGGGACCCGCAGGGCTACAAGGGCCCCGAGTTCCAGTACGACGGCGGGGCCGATGCCCTGCGCGCGGCGGCCGAGGAGCACGGGATCGACCTCTACGTGCACGCGCCCTACATCATCAACGTCGCCACCACGAACAACCGGATCCGGATCCCGAGCCGCAAGCTGCTCCAGCAGCACATCGACGCCGCGGCCTCGATCGGCGCGAAGGGCCTGATCGTCCACGGCGGCCACGTCAACAAGGACGACGACCCGGCGAAGGGGTTCGACAACTGGCGCAAGGCCGTCGAGGCCACCGACCTCAAGATCCCGCTGCTGATCGAGAACACCGCCGGCGGCACCAACGCGATGACCCGCTACCTCGACCGGATCGGCGGGGTATGGGAGGCCATCTCCCAGGCCGAGGGCTTCGAGAACGTCGGCTTCTGCCTCGACACCTGCCACGCCCACGCCGGCGGCAACGACCTGACCTCCATCGTCGACGACGTGCTGAAGGTCACCGGCCGGATCGACCTGGTGCACGCCAACGACAGCCGCGACGCGTTCGACTCCGGCGCCGACCGGCACACCAACTTCGGGCAGGGCAACATCGACCCCGACGAGCTGGTCGCCGTGGTCCGCGACGCGAAGGCACCGGTGGTCTGCGAGACGCCGGGCGGTGCCGCGGGTCACCAGGCTGACTTCGCCTGGCTGCGCGACCGCCTGGGCTAGGGTCGGTGACCGTGAACGCCCCCGCCCTCTCCGTCCGCACGATCACCGCCGCCGAGCACCTCGACTTCCTCCGGTCGCAGCGTTCTGCCAGCTTCCTGCAGACCCCGGCCTGGGGTGAGGTGAAGAGCGACTGGCGGCGCGAGTCGATCGGCTGGTACGACGACGCGGGGACCCTCGTGGGCGCCGGGCTGGTGCTCTACCGGCAGCTGCCGAAGGTCCGCCGCTACCTGGCCTACCTGCCGGAGGGGCCGGTCATCGACTGGACCACGGACTTCCTCTCCGACTGGCTGGCCCCGATGACCAAGCACCTCGCCGGCCGAGGCGCGTTCGGCGTACGGATGGGCCCGCCGGTGATCACCCGCCGGTGGACCGCCGACGCGGTCAAGAAGGGCGTGGCCGACGAGCACACCGACCGGCTCGGCCAGCTGCCGCCGTCTGAACGCTCCCGGGAGGGAGCCATGGTGGTCTCGCAGCTGCGTGAGCTGGGCTGGCGGCTGCAGTCGGTGGACGGCGGGTTCGCCGCCGGGCAGCCGCGCTACAACTTCCAGATCCCGCTCGCCGGCCGCACCGAGGACGACGTCCTCAAGGGGATGAACCAGCAGTGGCGGCGCAACATCAAGAAGGCAGACAAGGCCGGGGTCGAGGTCACTCGCGGCACCGTCGAGGACCTCAAGCTGTTCCACGACCTCTACCTCCACACCGCGGAGCGCGACCACTTCACCCCGCGGCCACTGTCCTACTTCCAGACCATGTTCCAGGCGCTGCTCGCCGAGGAGCCGGACCGGATCCGGCTCTACCTGGCCCGGCACGAGGGCGACCTGGTGGCCGCGACGATCTGGGTCCGGGTCGGCGGACACACCTGGTACTCCTACGGCGCCTCCTCGACCGAGAAGCGCGACGTCCGCGGGTCGAACGCCGCGCAGTGGGCGATGATCAAGGACTCGCTCGCCGCCGGAGCCGACGTCTACGACCTCAGGGGGATCACCGACACCCTCGACTCCGAGGACCCGCATGTCGGCTTGATCCAGTTCAAGGTGGGTACCGGCGGAGAGGCGGTCGAGTACGCCGGGGAGTGGGACCTGCCGATCAACCGGCCTGTCTACAAGGCGTTCTCGGTCTACATGCAGCGCCGATGAGGCTGGGGAGGTAACCATGGCGCTCACGCTGCACGTGGACGGTGACCGCTGGCGCGCTCACCTGAAGTCGATGCTCTCCTCGCACCCGTCGATCGTGCCGGTGGCCAAGGGCAACGGCTACGGCTTCGGGGTTCCGAGGCTGGCCCGCAAGGCCGCCTGGCTCGGTGTCGACCTGATGGCCGTCGGCACCTACGACGAGGTGGAGCAGGCCGCCTCCCGGTTCCACGGCTCGGTGATGGTGCTGACCCCCTGGCGCCGGTTCGAGCACCCGATGGTCTTCCACCAGAACGTCGTGCACACCGTCGGCCGGCTCGAGGACCTGGTGCTCCTCGCCGCCCGCGACGACCGCCCGCGCGTCGTACTCGAACGGATGACGTCGATGCGGCGGCACGGCTTCTCCGCGCGCGAGCTCCGCCAGGCCGCGGGCCTGATCTCGACCAGGGCGCGGCCCGGGGTCAAGGGCGGTGGGTTGATCCGGGGGGCCGGGGTGGCCGTCGAGGGGGTCGCGCTGCACCTGCCGATGGCGCACGGCTCGCACATGCCCGAGGTCGAGCGGCTGATGACCGACATCGTGGCCGCGGGCCTGCCGACGAACCGGGTGTTCGTCTCGCACCTGACCGATCCCGAGCTCGCGTCGCTGCAGTCCGCCTACCCCGAGTTCGAGTTCCGGCCGCGGATCGGCACCCAGCTGTGGTTGGGGGACCGGGGCGCGCTGCGCGTCAAGGCGACGATCCTCGACTGCCACCCGGTCGAGCGGGGAGACCTGTTCGGCTACCGCGGCCGCACCGCTCCGCGCTCCGGCACGATCCTGGTCGTGTCCGGGGGCACCGCCCACGGGATCGGCCTGGAGGCACCGGCCAGCGGGGTGAGCCTCAAGCAGCGGGCCGCGACGATCGCCCGCGGCGGCCTGGACGCGGCCGGGTTCGTCCGCTCGCCGTACACGATCGACGGGAAGCAGCGGCTGTTCGCCGAGCCGCCGCACATGCAGGCCTCGATGCTGTTCCTGCCGCACGGGGCAC